>JAJDDR010000462.1 GCA_029260255.1 Phycisphaerae bacterium | reverse complement strand
GGGGTTGTGTGCGCTTCGGCTGAGATTCGGTGGTTTCGTTGACGGCCGCGCGCGCGCGGTGTTTCGGGGCGCGTGGGTGGTGGTCGCTTTGACCGTCGCCGCCGTTGTCGGCCATGGATTGTATCATGGATCGCTGCCGGGGCGGTCGCTGGACTTTCGCTGGGAGTATTGGACGGCGTCTGCGAAGATGGTTGCGGATCATCCATTGACCGGTGTGGGCAGCGGCAACTTCGGGCGGCGCTATCTCAAGTACAAGCGAATCGAGAGCCCCGAGGAAGTGAAGAACCCGCATAACTTCCTGGTGAGCTCCGCGACCGATTGGGGCGTGGCCGGTGCGATCGGGATGCTGATCATGCTGTACGGCGTTTCGCGGCGAATCTGCTTGACGGGTCGCGTAAGGGTACCCCGATCGCCGCCGGATGAAACGGTTGCCCGGGGTCGGCTCGTCGGCGCGGGGCTGTTTCTTGGCGTGCTCATTTTCGGCTCTCGTGTTTTTCTGCTGGGCAGCGACGATCCGAACCACCTCTATTTCGCGACGATGCTGCCGTTGCTGGCCTGGGCGGGGGCGTTTTTTGTGCTCATCCTGACTCCGCTCGGGGACTTCGGATCGTTGAAGACGGTCGTCGGTTTCGCGCTGGTGGCTTTCCTGATGCAAGATACGGTGAACTTTGCATCGCTGGAGCCCGGCACGCTGACAACCGCCTTTGCGCTGCTGAGCGTTGCGGTTGCGGCGAACCGTGCGTGCGGAGACGCGAAGGCACGGGGTCCGCGCGGGCCGATCGCCGTTGCCGCGTGGGTGCTGCTGGCGGGGCATGTTTTCTTCGTGATCGTCCCGGTGGCTGCATCCGGCGCGGACCTTGCCGTCGCGCGGCGTGAGCAATTGGCCGATACGGCGATGGGCACTTACGATCGCGCGGCGCGTCGTGATCCACTCGATCCCACGCCGCGTTTTGAAGCGGCTCGACTGCTGCGTGGCGAGGCGATGGCCGGTCGCGGCGCGGCGGACGCGATCGATCGAGCGATCCGGCACATAGATGATGCCATCTCGCGCGATCCGTTTGACGTGAAGCTCCATCGCGAAAAGAGCTGGTGCCACGCGATCCGGGCGACAACCGGCACGGACCCGTCGGAGTGGTCATTGGCCATCACCGCGGCGCGGGAGGCGGTGCGCCTTTACCCGACCAGCCCGTCCGGACATGTGCTGCTTGGTGACTGGCTTGCGGCGCGCGGCATGAAGGCGAATGCGCGTACCGATCTGTCGGACGCTGGCGCGGCGTATGAACGAGCGCTGGCCATCGACGACGCCCGTCCCGAGTGGGAGGTGTTGCGCCGCTTGCGACCGGCCGAGCGCGACGCCATCGCCTTCAAGATTGAACGCGTTCGCCAGGCGGCCGGCGTGCATCTCGAATTGGGGGACGATCGCGCCGGCTCACACAGATAGAGCGCGCCTCGCGCGGGAAACGTGCCCCGGTGTCATTCCGAGGGAATCTTGCCGGACCACTGTTCGCGGCTAGATTCCTCGCTCCGCTCGGAATGACAGGTTGCATTGGACGCGCTCGATGCGCACGCTGTCGCCAACCGCATTGGGAGGCAGCCAAGGCGATCACGGCGCGTGACTGACCGGTTGACTTTTCGCTCGGAGCGGGCAAGGATTGGTGGGCGGTGCGGTCGACCGCTTGGGGACGAACGACATGTCGAAGGAATCCACATCGGCGCTCTTTTCGCCCGATCTGCATGAGATTGGCTCGCGGATCGTGGACCTGCTGAATCAGACGGGGTTTTTGTATCGATTCCCCGCGTTGGCGGGCGTGACGCTGGCGTGCATCGCGCAACACCTCGACCCCATGAGGGCGCTGCTCGGCGCGCACCGGCAGGAGCGTGAGTCGTTCGGGAGGCGGCAATCGCCAACCGGTTACACGGTTGGTAGTATCACGCAAGCGGACCCCGTGGGGGCGGCGTTCGACTACGCCGAGACGGGGTACAGGACCTTCCTGCGTCACCTGAAGCGGGTCGCATCGCAATCGCCCGCCGCGACCCCCGATGATCTGAGTGCGATCGCCCGGGTGTGCGACGATCGAGATCCGCCCGGGGCGGAGTTCGTCCTTCGGCACAAGGACGTGATCGAGTCCTTCAGCGACGAGGTCGTTTCCGTCGCGTCGGCGGAGTTTCAACCGCTGGCGGAGGACGACTGGCAGGGGCTGCGCATGGTGCTCTTTTTCTTCCTCCTGGAACTCGAAAAAGACCGAAACGCCCGCGGCTGAACCGCACGTCGATCAAGCCCGAACGCCGTCGATGCCGATGATAACGTCGCCATGCATGTTCTGGCTGTCATCCTGGCCCGCGCCGGTAGCAAGGGTCTGCGCGACAAGTGCGTCCGCCCGCTGCTCGGGCGCCCGCTGATCGAGTGGACGTTCGATCACGTTCTCGCGAGCGAGCGGGTCGACGGCGCGGTGCTCAGCAGCGATTCACGCGCCGCAGCGGAGTTGGCGAGGGCGCGCGGCATCCGCATCGTTGACCGACCGGCGGAACTTGCCGGCGATGCGGCCACGGTAGACGCCGCGGCGCGCCACGCGGTCGAGGCGTTCGAGGCTGACGGTCAAGCGTGCGACATCGTGTTGTTGGTCTACGGGAACATCCCGGTGCGTGCGCCGGGCATCCTTGATCGCGCGGTGGACCATCTGACGCGGACCGGCGCCGATTCGGTTCGTAGCGTAGCTCCGGTGAGCAAACAGCACCCCGACTGGCTTCACCGGCTCGACGACGATCGCATGATTCAGTTTCGCGAAAACAGCATCTACCGCCGGCAAGATCTCGACCCACTCTACTATCACGATGGTGCCGCCGTGGTCGTCACACGGGCGGCGCTGTTCGGCGCTCTCGATGATCCGGGTGACGCTCACGCGTTCTTCGGTCGCGACCGGCGTGCGATCGTTCAGCAGCCGGATGACACCGTCGACGTTGATGAGATGATCGACCTGTTCTTGGCCGAGGCGATTCTTCGCGCGCGGCGCAGCACGCCGTGCTTGCAGGCGGAGCCCCAATGACCCACAGTGTGATGGACAACACCGCCGAGCGGATTTGTATCGATGGTCGTCGCGTGGGGCTTGGCGAGTTCCCTTACGTGATTGCCGAAGCGGGCGTCAATCACAACGGCGACGAAAGCACGGCGCTGCGCCTGGTGGACGCCGCATCGGATGCGGGTGTCGACGCGGTCAAGTTTCAGATGTTCACGGCCGAGACGCTCACGACCGCCGCAGTGGCGACTGCGCCGTATCAGGCAAGTCGAACCCACCAGCAATCGCAGCGGCAGATGCTCGCGAGTCTGGAGTTGTCCGGCGGGGCTTTTCGGCGAATCGCGCGGCATTGCGGGGATCGTGGCATCGCGTTCCTGGCGACGCCTTTTACGGTGGACGATCTCGAGAAACTGCTCGATGTGGGCACCGCGGCCGTCAAGATCGCATCGACCGACATCGTGGACGTGCGCCTGCTGGATCAGGTCTGTCGGGCGAATCGCCCGGTCATACTCTCGACCGGAGCGGCTGACGAAGTGGAGATCGCCGCGGCCGTTTCGCGCCTGCGGGCGGGCGGAGCGGGTGATCGCCTCGTCCTGCTTCATTGCGTGAGTGCGTATCCGACGCCGCTCGGTTGCGCGAACCTCGCGGCGATTCGCACGTTGCGGGACCGTTTTTCGACGATCGTGGGACTGAGCGACCACACCACGTCGACGCTCACCGGTGCCCTCGCCGTTTCGGCCGGTGCTTGCGTTCTCGAAAAGCACTTCACGCTGGATGCGGGCGCGTGCGGTCCGGACCATTCTCTTTCCCTGGAACCGGGCGCGCTACGCGAATATGTCGCGCTGGTGCGATCGGCGCATGAGGCGATGGGCGACGGTCGGCTCGCGGTTCAGTCGATCGAGCGTGATGTCCGGCGTGTCGCCCGCAAGAGCGTTGTCGCGGCGCGCGACATTGCGGTCGACGAAACGCTTGCGCTGGCGAGCCTGACCACAAAACGAGCCGGGTCGGGGATGACGGCGGATCGCATCGACGGTTTGATCGGCAAGCGCGCGGTCGTCGCCATCGACGCCGATACACCGATCAAGTTGGAGATGCTGGAGTGACCGCCCGCGGGCAGAGCGGCAGACGCCGCATCGCCGTGATCACCGGCACGCGCGCGGAGTACGGGCTGCTTTGCAGCACCATGCGGACCATCGCGGACCATCCGAAACTCGAATTGCAGCTCGTCGTCACCGGCATGCATCTTCTCCGCAAATTCGGCACCACGGTTCGCCGAATCGAGCGCGACGGATGGAAGGTCGACGCGCGCGTTCCCATGCAGCGCGGCGACGACGATGCGTTGGATCAGGCCAACGGTCTCGCCCGGGGCGTTCAAGGCATCGCGAGGTTTCTTGACCAAGCTCGGACGGACGTCGTTCTGGTGCTCGGCGATCGGATCGAGGCGATGGCCGGTGCGCTGGCGGCGACCGCCACCGGTCGTTTCATTGCGCACGTTCACGGCGGCGACGTTGCGGCGGGTCATTTCGATGACGCGCTGCGTCACGGCATCACGAAGCTGGCGCACATCCACCTGGCCGCGTCCAAGGACTCCGCACGGCGAATCGAACGCATGGGTGAAGATCCGGCGAGCGTGCACTTCGTCGGCGCGCCCGGTCTCGACGATCTCTTCAGCATGCTGGGCGAAGAACCGTATCGTGGAAGGCGGAGCGGCGCGCTGGTCGTTCAGCATGCCTATGGGCGTACACCCGCCGTCGAACGACGCGTGATGGCCGCCATCCTACGCGCCGTCGTGGCGAGCGGGTTGCGGGCAACGGTGGTCTACCCGAACAGTGACCGCGGACACTCCGGCGTGATCGAGGCTATCGAGCAGCGCGCCGGGAGCGGACGAAACGGTGCCGCGATGACCGTCGCCAGGTCGCTCGAACGCGCCGACTACCTCCGGCAACTGATCCAGGCCCGAGTCTTGGTCGGCAACTCATCCAGCGGAATCTACGAGGCCGCGGTGGCCGGTACGCCGAGCGTCAACGTCGGTACGCGTCAGGCCGGCCGGCTGCGCGCGCGTTCTTGCGTGCTCGACGCGGGGGAAACGTACGCGGATATCACGCGTACGCTGACGAGGGCGTTGACGCTGCGTCCGAAAAAGGGCGCCCCCACGTGCTACGGCGACGGGAACGGCGGAACACGCATCGCGCGGGTGCTCGCGGAGACATCGTTGCATGCGGACCGGCTGCGCAAACGCATCACTTTCTGATTTTCGGACATCTGATCCTAATTCGCGTCGCCCGCCAAGACGATGTAAAGCCGAGGATTCAGTATGTACGTTTCGCGTGAAGGCCCTGCCTGTTAGGGGATGCTATGACGACCGAACTCGTGACACCGGTAAGCCCGATTGTCGAGCAAGCGGTAGCCAAATGTGGTGACATCTCCACGCTGCCGGAGGTGACGTCCAGGATCATTGAACTCGTCGACGACCACAACAGCACGGCTCGCGACATGCACGAGGTCATCAAGACCGACCCGGCGCTGTCGGCGCGCATGCTCAAGGTGGTCAATTCCGCCTTCTACGGTCTGCCGGGTCAGATCGCCAGCGTCGATCGGGCGATCGTATTGCTCGGGCTATCGGCGGTGAAGAACATCGCCATCGCCGCGTCGATTTCGCGCATGTTCAAGGGGCAGGACGTGGGCGCGGGCTTTACTGCGCGAGATCTCTGGCGACACAGTGTCGCGGTGGGCGTTGCGGGCCGCTTGGTTGCCAAGACCACCGGCTTCCCCGGTGCCGCGGACGAGGTCTTTCTCGCGGGACTCATCCACGACCTCGGCATCCTGGTGGAGCGGCAAGCGTTTCGGGAGGAGCTCACCGAGGTCGTGGAACGCTGCACGGCGACCGGCGGTCAGTTCCTGGAGATCGAGAATGAGATTCTCGGAGCCGACCATCAGGCGTTCGGCGCGGGATTGACGAGCAAGTGGAAGTTCCCGCGCGCGTTGCGCGCCGTGGTCGGACTGCACCATGACATCGAGCGGCTTGCCCCGGAACTCCGGGCGTTCGGACAGATCATCCGCTTTGCCGACGTCTGGTGCTGCCAGCAGAAGATCGGGTTCTACCTTACAGCCGTCGATTCGGAAATGACCGACGAGCTTATCGAGAGTGTCGGCCTCACACGCGAGCAGATGCCCGAACTTGCGGAGCAACTCGAAGAAGGCATTCTCAATGCCGAGAGCTCGCTCTCTTCGGGCGGTTGATTCCCCGGCGTTCGACGAACGGCTTTACCGTCGCGTGAGCGGTATCGGCGGCCACTCATCCCGCACCGGCCAATGACGCGATGTCCGCATATCGCTGCCTGAGCCTTGCGTGCAGCCGGGCGTGCGCCGGATCGAGCAGTTCGGGGTCGTTTGCCGTGATCTGCGCTGCATCGTTGCGGGCCAGTTCGAGAAGATCGAGGTCCTCAGACAGCCGTGCAGCCTTGAGTTGTGGCATGCCGTGCTGCCGCTTCCCAAGCAGTTCACCCGGTCCGCGAAGCCGCAAATCCTCCTCCGCGATTTGAAACCCATCGCTGGAGCGGCAGAGCACGCCCAACCGGTCTTCGGCGTTCTCGTGTCTCGTGTCGGAAACCAGAAAGCAGTACGAGTCGCGTTCGCCCCGTCCGACGCGCCCCCGCAATTGATGAAGCTGACTGAGGCCGAACCGTTCGGCGTTTTGAACCACCATCACGGTGGCGTTGGGAACGTCCACGCCCACCTCGATCACCGTTGTAGAGACCAGCGCTTTGATCTCGCCGGCTCGGAAGCCGTCCATGACGCGCTGCCGCTCTTCGGCCGGCTGACGCCCGTGTACCAACCCGAGCGGAACCCCGTCCAAAGGTCCGCTGCAGAGTGCCTCGAACTCGCGTTTCGCGGCCTTGAGGGGGAGGGATTCGGACTCATCGACGAGCGGGTAGACGACGTAGCACTGCTCGCCGTTCGCCAGCCGGTCGCGCACGAATCGCCACGCGTCGGCGAGTTGCCCGCTACGCACGATGCGCGTCTTGACCGGCTTTCTGCCGGCCGGCGCGTCCCGGATGGTCGTGATGTCCAGGTCGCCGAAGTAGGTCATGGCCAGCGTTCGCGGGATCGGCGTCGCGGTCATCACCAAGCGGTGGGGCGCGGCGCCCTTGCGGCCGGCGGCTGCGCGCTGGGCGA
>JAJDDR010000461.1 GCA_029260255.1 Phycisphaerae bacterium | reverse complement strand
CCGTTGACGTAGCAGATGTTGTACAGGCCCGTTGCCGGCGCCGCGTTGCGATCTCGCGATAGCACGACGACGCCCGCCGGCGGGGCGTAGGCGCCGCCCAGCTGATAGTCCAACGTGCCGTTGGCCGGCGGCAGGGTCAGTGACGTCGGTCCCGCATCGACATCCGGCCCACTCGCGTCGATGCCAGGCGCCACCGCGCTATCGATCTGTCCGGGTCCAGCGTCCTGCTCCGCAGCGTCGTCGTCGTCGCCCCCGCATGCGCCCCCGGCAAGTACCGCCACGACAGCCAGCCATCCACACGCGGTTCGCATGGACGAATGCTAGCACCGCCCCGGTGGGCCCCGGGCGCAGATACTTCGCCTCCGCACAGACGATGTAAGATGTGCGAGCACAGCCCGAGATAGCGTCGCGGCCACGTCGAGTAAGATGCGGCCGAGCATGACGAGAGGGTCTTTCAGGGCTCCGTCCGAACCCGGGCTGTGTACGACGCCGGCGTTTCCCCGGGCGGTGCGCGGCTTTGCGGGCCGCGATGAGGAGATCCAACGCGTTTCCAGGCTGATCGACCAGGAGGTGCTGTTCCTGGTGTACGGCCTGGGTGGAATCGGCAAGACTCAAACGGCGATTGAGTACGCTCATCGACACCACGAAGAGTACAAAGCGGTTCTTTGGGTCACGGCGGATACCGAGTTGGCTAGGGCGGGCCTCTCTTGCCAAGCAGCCTTGGAAGCGTCGAGCCAGGGTCATCCGCCATTCGGTGCAGGGTCTGCAACAGGCACAACGGTCGGCGTCGTATTGAGCGAAAGCACTCTGATGGATTGCGCAGGTGCGGATAGCTCCAGATCGTAATCGGCTAGGCGTGGAACGAAGCACCGGCGGGATTTCCAGCGGGCGATCTGATGCGGTGCAGTGGGTATGACAGCCACGGCGTCACGCTTGGCGTTGACGAGGGCGTAGCCGGCAAGCTCAGGCAGCATCAACTGCATCGAATCCAACCGCATTTGGAAATCGACCGGCACCCAAGTCGGAAGGTCGGTCGCATCGGCGAAATCGAGTTTGGTCTGCCTGGCCTCGAACCGGACTCGCTCCCCGGTGTAGACGACGGCGCTGCCGCGAACTTCTAGCCCGCTTTCCATCCGCCTCGCTTGGAATCGCCCGACGGCTACGGCTGCCCTGTGGTCCAGGTGGTCCTGTTCAATCGCGGTGACGATTTGGTGTTTCCAACCGTGACGCGGCATCGCACCGTTCCTCACGCGCCGACCCTCGCGTGCGCAGAGGGCGCTACAAAACACACGCTGCCTTCTCAGCGGCGTTCCACAGGGGCAGATACGGCGGTCGGGGCGAAGCTCGTCGCACCGCTCGCATTGAGTTCGTGGACGGCCTCGACCGGAATAGTCAATCAGCCGGCCACATGCGCACACCGTGAGACACTTCAAGCACCGGCTCATCCACGGTTTTATCCGGGTCCCGCACGGACAGCGTTTCTTGCGTAACATAGGCATCGTGCGACTCGGAAACCGAGAAAGACATTTCAAAGCAACAAATCGGCATGTTCATTCGCTGGCCAACCCCCAATTCCAAGCCGCTATCGGGGGCTAGGTGGGTTCGCCGCCAATCTGCTTGCGCATCCCTGACGTTTTTTCAGAGCAACTGCCTCGCCCACCCCTGTTTTCGATGCCGAAAACCGCGCTCGCCTGACGTATGGGACGAACTGATCCGGGACGACGATTCGACCTCCCTGATTCCGTAGGCAGAGGGGAGGCTCTCGATATGTGAGAGATGACGACGGGACCGAAGACACCGACCCGGTTTAGAGGCAGCGCGCGGACCAGGGCCATGGTGAGGAGACTCATGCGGACTCGGCTTGCTCTCGTTCCTACGACTCGTGCAGAGAGAACTCCGGCGGAGTTGATTTCGGACTTTTGCGTCGAGAGTGGGGTTGAGCTGGACGCCGGTTCAGTTGCCGAGCTGTCGGCCCGGCTTCAGGCGGAAGGTGTCCGCTTCTGGGATGACGATGGTCGCGTCTTGGGGACGACAATCTGCGATACGCTGACGGCCATCTGCGATGCGCTCGAAGCGCAGGCCGGACTAATCGCAGAGGCTCAGTGGCCTGAGAAGAATAAACTCCGCATGCGCGTTGATCGGTGGAGGCGTGAGATTGACGAAACGCTCGGCGAGCTTGGTCTCTCATAACACTACCGCTCGTCCGCGAGATCGACAAAGCCGGGGATGCAGAAATGTGCGGCTCATGGAAACCGCCCGCCCCCGACGCGAGGAGAGTGACCGAAGATGAAACGAAATCGTGGGCCACCAACCAATCGGCAGGGAGACGGAATCATGGCGAAGAGGAAGAAGCGGCTATCCGTGTGGGGCGTCCTAGCGCGACTCGGACACACAGGTGACCAAGACGACATCATCCAGCACGTCTTCGAGGCGACATCGCGCGTGACCCTGCGGTCGCACGACGGCAAGCCGCTGGACGGCGATAACTTCCTGTGCGCGGTGTTCGACAGCCTGGGCAGCAACAAGGATTGGCCTGCATGCGGATCGTCGGATTGGGAACGACTGCGCCAAGATGCGTTGCGGCGGGTAGTCGCCCGGCTGGCGCGCGAGGGTCTGCTCGATTGCGTTGCCGTGTCGCCGACAGCGACGGCGACACCCAAGGACTGACGCGGGGGCAAACTACTATGGAAACGACATTGGAGCGGCATCTGGCGAACTTGGGCTGGCAGGACGTGCCGCTGCCGGAGGTGATGGTCGAGATCAGCCTGGCCTACCTCGCGGCGCGGTTGAACGCAGCGCCGGTGCGCCGCCAGTTGGACGGCAGGATCGACAACGATACGCCGTACATGGAGGGTTGCCGCCACGTCCTCAGCGCCATGATCGAAGAAGCCGACCGTGCGGGTTGCATCAGGCTGCTCGCCAGACCTGGCTCACGCGATGCCACCGACGCGATGATGGCACTAAACCATCTCTACGGAGATGACAATAAGGATGAGCTTTGAGGGGCGGAACGCGGAGACCGTGCGCTCTAACGCTGGGATAATCGGGCTCGCGGACAAGCCGTAAGAACTATACAAGGTGGAATGCCTCTGATCGGCACCTCCCGGAGAAGGCCGGCCGCTTCGCGGCCGGCTTCCGAAGCAGGAACCGGACGGCTGAACGACCGCACCATATGGCACATGACACCACGGACGAGGCACAAACTCAATGACGCTGTTCGACACGTTGCTCGGAAACCCGGCGGAGCGGTACGCCGTCGTCGCCCTGTCGATACTCGCGGCGTCCACGGCATTGGCGGCGGTCGCGTGGTTGAACACTCGCCGCGCGACCGCCTGCCGACCGCACGCTGTCGAACAGCGGGCGTGGACCTATTGCCCGAAATGCGGATGGTCCCGGCCCTCGGACGCAATTGGGCCATCGCCCGACGCGCCGGCCCGCCCCATTCGGGATGCGATCACGGAGGAGTGTACCACGGCATCGGAGGCCGTACCGCTTCCGTCGGTGTTGCTGCGCGCAGGCTGGACGCGGCACGCAGCCCTCGACGCTGAAGGGCGAATCGTCACGCCGTGCTTCTCGTCTGCCACTGCATACAGCATCTGGGGCGCGGGGTACCGCGCGTTCCACCCCGGCGGCGAGACGTGGGGGGAATGGTGCAGGCACCTCGCGGACATCCTCGCCGAGCAGCACGGTGGCATGAGCGTGCTGCGCTGGAACCAGCACGCGGCTCGCACGCACGCGGAGGTCGTGGCCGTGGCGGAGGAAATCGAGCGGCGGATGGGTCTTGGGCCTGGTCTCGCGTGAACGCCACGACCACCGGAACGATGCGACCGCGTGAAGGGACGGCCCCCGCAGGGGGCCGGTTATTCGATGTTCATTAGCCGGGGAGGTCGAGCGACGTGTGCGCCACGCCCGCTTGATATTCCTTTTCCGCAATGCGGCAAGGCATGAACACGAACGATGCTGGAAGGAAGGACGCGAGGAGGATCATCGACGGACTTGGCTGGCCGAGCGACATCCCGGTCGAGCGGCTCGTGGCGAGCGTCTACAACACGGCGATGGAAAACGGGATGATCGAGAGCGCCGTGATCTTGGCGTTCACATTCGACCGCGCCGAGCTTTCGAGACGGGTGACGCGCGAGAAAAGGTTGGCGACGCCGACGCTGCCGTGCATGCGCGGACTGTACGAGGCGATTCGGCAGGAGTGAGACAGAGAACGAACGGGAGGGGTGGGGCCTCCTTTAAGGGGAAAAGGCAATGCGGATCGCGTGTTACTGTCGAGTCTCGACCGGGGACAAGCAATCGGTCGCCAGCCAAAAGGCAGAGATTGAGGCGTATCTTGAGAAGCGCACTCCCAAAACGGTTAGATGGTTCGATGACACGGGCTACTCTGGCGGCAGGATCGACCGCCCCGCATTTCAGCGGATGATGGCAGACATCCGCCGACGGCGGTTCGATGTCCTCGTTTGTTACCGTCTGGACCGACTCAGCCGGTCGCTCTTCCATGCGGTTCATGTGCTTGATGAGTTGCGTTGCCATGATGTACGGCTAGTCACCCTCGCCGACGGCATAAGTTTCGAGGGGCCGTACGGGGCGCTGATGTTCGCGCTTGTCAGCGGACTCGCCGAGCTTGAACGGGAGGCCATCAGGGAGAGGGTCAAAGCTGGGCTGAGGGCGGCGAAGGCAAGAGGCGTCCGGCTGGGCCGTGCGCCCGCAGCCATCGACATAAGGGAGGCCCGTCGGAGACGGGCCAAAGGCGAAACGATGCGACAGGTCGCCGACCACTTCAATGTCACCGTGCGGACGCTCCAACGCTACCTGAACAAGGGCGACAAAAGCCCCCCTCGTCCGACCCGATAATATCGCTGCCCATTCCTGAGCCGCATCCCCGTTCTCACTACTCGGCAACCGGATTCTAACTGATGTCTTTGTCGCCCCATCTCAAGCTGCGACGGCGGGTTGCCGTCTTGTATCGTTCAATGTGTGTCGCCCTGATTAGGGCCGATGTCGCCGAGCGCCTGCGGCCCAGATAGGTTCATCCGAATCGCACCGCACAGCAATCCTCTGTTCGGCCTCCAATCTCATCGAGCAACCCCGCGAAGCGGTTAGGCGATGCACCCGACCCGATGGAAAAACCGGGACGGGTTTGGAAACCCCGCGGGTCCCGATCCTTAACGGGGGGTGTCAGACGGGGGGGTGTTTTGACCTAGCCCACGTACCTGGCAAAACGCGGCGTGAAATCGCGATGGTAAGACCTTACAAGGTTTCATGGTCTACTACTGACATAACCGTACCGAAGCCGAGTAGTGTCAAGCATCAAACAGGCGCGGATCATTATTTCCGCCGCGCGATCTCGTCGCGGTGGAATCGACCGCGCCCCTTGTGCGTGTGGTACTCGTCCATCCACTCCGCGAGCAGAAGCGTGCGCGTGTCGGAACGATTGTCGCTGGCTTGTGACTCCTTGTCCGCTGCCGAGGCGTCCTTCCGTAGCTCGGAGAGTGTCTTCTCAAGGCTTGCGATGGTTTTCTTCTGGGATGTCGTCTCTTTTTCAATTTTCGACACACGCTTGGCCAGAGCGTCGAACTCTCGGTCGCCGGACCCGCCCCCCGTTGCTCCGGCTGACAGTATCAAGCACGCACAGATGGCGGCTACCGTGGTTGTCCTTCTCATTCGATACGCCTTTCCGATGAATGGTCGCCGCGCAGCGTTCGGAGCAACATCCGCTTTTGCGCGTGTTGGAAGCATTCTTGACTGGGTGATTCTCATTGGCGGCACCGACGGATGCTCATGAGCTTGCGACCTCAGCGATACCAAACTGGTTTTGCCCCGCGCGCCGCGGGAGGCCCTCCACTTCGCTGCCTCTACTGTCCCAAGTCAATCTGGATAGGCGTGGCAACCGTGTCGGGCAAACTCGTCGATGTTGCACCGCTCAACTGGTCAAAGGTGTTGTAGCCCCACGCCCAAACGGTGCCGTCGCTCTGGGTGGCGACGCTGTGCGTTTGCCCTCCGCCGATCGCGGCGACGTTGGTCAGCCCGACCAGTTTTGGGACTACCAGGTATTGGCCGAACAGCAGGTCGTTGCCGGCAGCCGCCAATTCGTCGTCACTCAGGCCGAGCCGTCCGTTAGTAGCCCATCCGCACGTCCACAAGGTTCTGTCGTTCTTGAGGAAAATGCTGTGGCGATCGCCCGCCGCAATCGCCGTGACGCTCGTCAGCCCGGATATCTGCGACGCCGTACCATAGTTGGTCGTTCTCGTGCCGTTGCCGAGCTGACCGTGCAGGTTGAATCCGAGCGACCAAACTGTTCCGTCATTCCGAAGAAAAAGACAGTGACCGGAATCGCCTGCGGCGACAGCCGTCACATTGTCGAGAACGCTCCAGGGTGTGCAGCCGAAAGACCACCCCCAGACCCAAGCCGTCCCACTGGCATCGAGCGCAACGGTGTGATTCGTCCCCGCATCAATAGCGGTAATATTCGTCGGCAGGCCGGAGATCGGCGTCGCTTCAACGGTTCCCGCGTATTGGGTTCCAGCTAGTTCGCAGTTGTTGTTGTCGTTGTTGAACCCCAGGACGGTGCCATCGCTCCTCAGAAGGATACCGCCAGTTTCGAGCGCACCGACCTGTACGATGTTCGTAGCGCCTAACACTTGGACTGGCGTGGTCGAACTGAACCCAAACACCCAAGCCGTGCCGTCGGTCTTAGCAACGACCGTATCCAAGCTGCTGCCGTCAACCGCCGCGATGTTCGTGGCCAGCGATCCGTCACCCAATTGTCCGTACTGATTCCAGCCCCATGATCGAGTCGCACCGTCGTCGAAGAGGAGGATGTTGTGCCACTTGCCGGTGGCCAGACTTACGATCTCGGCGGTCGGGGCTTCCGCAACAGTAACCACGACTTCGTCGGTTGCCGTCTCTCCATGACCATCAGTTACGGTCAGAGTAATCGTGAAGTCACCTGCCACCGTCGCCGTGAAAACCGGATTTGCCGCAATCGGCACCCCCAGTCCTGTGGCCGGCAACCAACCGTACGTGTAGCTTCCGTCTCCGCCAATAGCAGAAGGTGAGCCGCCAACGGTCGTGGTACCATCGAATACGATCGCGCTATCGCCGCCGGCGTCCGCTACAAGAGGTGAGCATCCGTAGGTACCCACCGTGACTCCGGTCGCCGTGTTCGCGCAGGCATCCGCGTCGTTCATCACGCCGTCGTTGTCATCGTCGAGTTGGTTGGTCGCGCAGCCGGTAGCGCTTACGGACAATCCTTCGCTCGTGCTGGCGCAGGTATCGCTGCAATCATTCACGCCGTCCGCATCGGAATCTTTCTGAGAGCAGGAGCAACCTGCGGAATCCGTCGTCTCGCCGGACGGCGTGCTTGCACAAGTATCGGTTCCGTTAATGACGCCATCGGCATCGTCGTCATCGAGATCGGCGTCCGCACAACCGGTTTCATCAACCTCAACCGCGCTCTCGCTGTTGGGGCATTCGTCACTGCAATCGTCCACGCCATCGGCGTCTCCGTCGCGTTGGGAACACGCACATCCGCTCTCATCCACGGTTTCATCCGCAAGTGTATCAGGGCAAGCGTCCGTTCCGTTGCGCACGCCGTCAACGTCGTCATCATCGTTGTCCGCTTCCGCGCAGCCTGACGCATCGACTGCATCTCCGTTGGCCGTGTGAGGACATGTGTCACTGCAATCGTCAACGCCATCGCTGTCGCCGTCGCGTTGAGAGCATGCACATCCGATCTCGTCTACCGTCTCTCCCGCAAGCGTGTCCGGGCAGGCGTCTGCTTCATCGGCCACGCCGTCCCCATCGGAATCCACCGCAGCGTCTTCATCGTCGTCGCCATCGCCATCGTCGTTATCGCCATCTTCAATTTCTGTATCATCATCGCCACCGCTCGTATCGTCTTCGACCTGATCCTCGCAATCACCGAGGTAGTCCCCGTGCGCTAGGTGTGCGTCCGCGGCTGACGCGGCAACGGTGATCGTGTGCGCGCCGCCTTCATCACCCGGCGGAATGTGGCACAGAACGACACGCTCTTGGTCGCCTCGAAGGTGCCCGAACTCGAAGGACACGCCGCCCAAAGTGATCGACCCGTCGAAGTCCGCCAATGTCTCAGCGCACATCTCGAAGCGTCCGTTGCGAATTAGGGATCGAGCAAGCGTGTTGAGCGCAAATGACTCCTGCTCCAGCGTGACGACACCATCAATAACGGTCAACTCAAACGGACCGATTGTCTGGAGCGCTTCGCATGCATCAGAGTCCCGCTCGGCCATGCGAAAGGTGATGGATGCATGATGCTCCTGCCCTTTGGCCGAGGGGTTCCGGCGACCGGCCACCTCGCCATGGACGACTACGGTGATGCTCTCCGCTTGAAGCGTCAGGGACACGTCGTCCGGCGTGTCGGCGAGGATGTCCTCTCCCGGCATGGATACGGTGGCCGATTCGGATTCTACGATTCCGACCTTGGCGCTTAATCCATCCGCGCCGCCAATTCCTGCAACATCGACAGCCACGAATTGTTCATCACCGGAGATACGTCCATCGAGAGATGACAGAGCGTCGCAGCCTCCAAGAACGCACACGACACTCAGCAACCCAACCACGTTTACACTGTGCATGCGTGACACTGTGACCCCTCCCAACAAGGCGTGCGCACCCGAATCGGATGGCCAGCCGCCCGTACGCGCGTCCCGATTGCGGGCCGCACTTGCTTACGTACCGCTCGGAACCCCGCGCGCTAACCCATCAACCATATGATATCGCCCCAGCCACTCGTCCCGAAGTGAAACGGCCTAGTTATCGGGCGGCAAGGACAGCGCGCGATTCATTACGCCTGGCTCGGTGACGCGCGAGAGGTGGTACGGCTAGGCGTGTATGGGGCATCATCCGGAAGCGGCGTGAGACCGCGTCGGCCGCAGCGCGTTGCCGTGAGTCGAACTTTTTTCTTTGAAATCTGATCGTCTCAAGTGCTGATAATCTGTCGCGTCTCGTCACTATGCCCATTCACGCGCGAGTTCTCGGTCGTTGCAGACACCGCGCGACCGACTTTTTTCGAGCCCAACACTTGACTCGTTCTTGCGTTTCGTCTCCCCGTATTCGATGTTTAGATTCGGCACGACTGAAACCTGCTTCGGACTCTTCATTAGCTCGATTCGGTTCTGGTATGCACTGGAGCCTCCGCGAACAAGGCGAGCCGCGGTACCGGACGGCGAACAGAAACCATGGATGGCACAAGTGACGCTCTAGGGTCATCGTATGCCGGATCGGAGGAAACCAATGTCAGAATCTACTCGGGAAAACAAATCGGACAGCAAGATTGCGCAGCTACGCGATGCGGTCCGTCCAACAGCACATAAGTATCTTGCTCATCTCAAACGCAACTGGGCACGCAGTATCCACTGCAAGACCTTTGTCATCGTAGTACCGCTGGTCATCATTGGCCTCATTTGCTCTATCAGCACCGTGTCGTCTTCCAACGCCCATATGAGTTCACGATTCCACTATCTAACCGAAGCGGAAGTGGTACGCCTCTATGAGGTGCAAAGAGAACTCTATGGAGATCAGGCAGCCTCCTTAACAGAACATAGGAAACACGCTCTTCAGCAAGAAAAAGACAGACTAATTAGCAAAGAAGTAAACGAGGGCGCGGCGCCGCCAAGTTACTCAGCAGCGTCCACAAGTACATCGGCAGCCTCTACGGTCGCCAGCTCTTCCTTCGACGACCTAGTGACGAGGTTTAGTGGTGCCGACGATGTTCGCGTATTCAGATTGCCTAGTTGCGTGATGATCGTGTTACAGAAATCTTCCGCGTACACAAGGGATCAGAAATCCAGGGTGTTCGCTGAGTTTACATTGTGGTTGGAGACGGTGAGAACGCCCGCGGCACTTATTCGGTCAGACTCAAGCATGGCCATCGTCGGAATCGTCGTCACTCCGCGTCCAATTGGAACTCTCGCACCGGGGTCGATGGAACAATTGTTAGCCCAGACGCGCGTAGGTGAATTCATCTCGTGGTCGTGGTCCCCTCACGACTTCAACAAGTTCTTGCGAGGCGCCTATTCGGCGTCCGAGCTGTTGGAGAGAATGGCAAGGTAGTCGGAGGTCGGCCTCATGGCACTCGAAATGGCAAACCGATTGGCGAAGACCCGTGCCAGATTACGGGTGCCCATGCGGAACGCGACCGTGGCCCGAACGTCGTTAGGGCCGCTGCTTGCGGTGAGTCTGCTCGTTCTCGCCACGGGTTGCGGTGACAATCCGACATCAGAGATGAGAAAGGCGAATCTCAACTCGCGTTGGGAGTCGGAGCCGCAGTGGGAGGGAGGGAACGAGAAGACCTTTCACTTCGTGTTTGTGGAGATCGACCACAAGTACGCCGGTGTTGGAACGGTGCAAATCGGGTTCGAAGAAGAATATGGTTTCCTGTGGCCAGACATGCCAGAAACTCAGGCGGAAGGGTTTATCTGGGCATCTGTCAGTGTCAAGGGAGCAGAGATCACATCGCTGACGCCTATGCAGACGTGTATGTGCGGCAAATCGAGAAACGGTACGGCGTAACCTACCACGCTGGTCACATCAGACGTCTGCTCCGGAGCATTGGCCTGACCGGCGCGGAACTCGATATTGCCGGTCTCCACTCAAGGCCAGTCCAGCGGGGCATCAGTCGCTAGCACCCGATGTTTCCGACCAGTAGGCCGTCTCGCTATCGTGTTCAAGCCGCGACATCGCGGCGTGGTAGGCGCTCTGCCGAACTTCGTATCCAACCCATCTTCGACTCAACCGCTTGGCCGCGACCAATGTGGTGCCGCTTCCAGCGAAGGGGTCGAGGACGATATCCCCTTCCTTTGTAGCCAAGCGGATGAAGAACGACGCGAGTTGGTCAGGGTGTGCGGAGTCGTGGAGCAGGCTGTGCGAGACATGGGCGCACGTCAGGACGTTGCCGGGCAACGCCGTGTCACCGTACTCGAAGTTGGTCGCGTCGATCTTGAACCCCCCGACGGACGTGCGGAAGCGTTTGCTCTGGCCGTTGGTTGGCTTCGCGGGTTGGCGGACGGCATCGGGATAGAACACATGTTTCTTGGACAGCGTGAAATGCAGGATTCGCTGGAAGGCATCCTTGAGCCGTCCGACGGCACGCCGGGGTAGCGGGTTCGGCATCATCCAGATCAGCTCGTCGCAGAACCGCCAGCCCCTGTCCTTCATTTTTGCCACGAGTTCGTGGATGAACGTGTGCCGCTCACCGTTTACGACCGGCTCCTTGACGACAAGAAACAAGCTGCCATCTCGACGGAGCGTGCGCCGTATCTCCGCCGCCTTGGGCATGAACCACTCCACCCAATCGTTCGCGCGAAGCCCGGCTCGGCAAGCGCGCGGATACGGCGGGCTGGTGGCACGGTTACGCCAAGCGGGGGATGGTTATCCACCTCCGTGGTCGGCTAAAGTTCGGGGGTGCCAAAAACGCGGCACCGTTTCCGTCTGCGATAGTCATCTTCTGGGGTGGCCGCTTGGGCGAAGCCACGCGGCCATGGGGCTGGCCGGATGGGTCGGAACGAAGGAGTGGGTAATGACAGCGAAACGGAAACTGCCCATTGGGGTGAAGCCGGACTGGCGCGACTGGGCTGACTTGCCAGAACGCTGGGACAAACGGTGTGTATACCGCTACTGTTACTACGGCGAAGGGCATGACGGGGAACCGAGGGACTACCACTATCTGGTGCCTGAGACCGACGAGTGGGATTACGAACATGAGGACGCAGGTTCTATCAGTGCCTTTACCAAGGACGAGAACGGTGTCGTCGTGCAAGGAGTGGCGTCATAAATGTACGAACACTTGTCACCATCAGCATACCTTGCTGCTGCGACCGAAAGACGATACTCCTTCGGCCAGCACCCGCGCTAACAGCACGGCTATGTGTTCACCATGGTCGGCATTGCTACTTCTCCGCCACTCGTTCTTGCATGCACATAGACCTGCTCGCCATCGAAGTATTCCTCGCCGATGAGGTTCACTAGCTCGACGAGGTAGTCCTCGCCAACAGTCCCCTCGTAAAACTGGTTGCTGCCTCCTTCTGAGTGCGCCAAGAAGGTGGTTCGCTCGTCGGCATGCCGTTTGTGGTACTTGCCGAGCGATGGGCCAACATTGCGCAGATGCTTGAGCCGCCAGTCCTTTGCCCGCGCGCCAACGGCTTTCGCCAGCCGCGCGAACGCATGGCTGACTTTTTCACTCTTGTACGGACGGCGCTTGTCGTTCGTGAAGACGAACTCGGCATACTCGTGGCCATGTCTATCGGAGCGGAGTTTGGACTCTGCGGCCTCGCGTTTACGCCACACTTTCCAGCGTTTCAACGCATCTACTGTCGAAGGTAGCAGGGGTGTGTTTCTTGGCATAGCGATCCCATGCTTTCCTAATGATTTCGTTCTCGGCAGCATGAAGAGCGGCAACGAACCGCGCAGGCGAAGGTGCTTCCAAGTGAGCCGTCCAATGTCAATCGGGTCTGCGCCGACA
>JAJDDR010000047.1 GCA_029260255.1 Phycisphaerae bacterium | reverse complement strand
GACCCCGCGATCAAACGTCGGAACATCGAGTCCGCGTTGAGCCATGCGTCGTGCCGGCTGTACGAAAGCGACATTCGCGATGCGGCGGCGCTGGAATCGGCGTGGAGGCGCGAACCGATCGACGTGGTCGTGCATCTGGCGGCGCGTGCCGGCGTGCGGCCGTCGATCAAGGATCCGGCTCTGTACACGGATGTCAACATCAACGGCACCGTCAAACTGCTGGAAGCATCCAGGAAATTCGGATGCGGGAAGTTCGTATTCGCCAGCAGTTCGAGCGTCTACGGAAACAACGAAAAAGTCCCCTTCCACGAGGATGATTCGGTCGATCACCCTATCTCGCCCTACGCGGCGACGAAGAGAGCGGGCGAGATGGTCTGCTACACCTATCACCATCTTTACGAACTCCCGCTGACATGCTTGCGGTTTTTTACGGCCTTTGGCCCGCGTTGCAGGCCCGATCTCGCGATCGCCAAGTTCACGCGACTCATCGACGAGGGCAAACCGATTCCCATGTTCGGCGACGGAACGATGCGCCGGGACTTCACCTTCATCGATGACCTTATCGACGGCGTGGTTTGCGCCATCGCCAAGTGCGACTCATACCGCATTTACAACCTGGGAGAGTCGCGCCCGATCGTGCTGAAGGACATGATCGCCGCGATCGGTGATGCTGCGGGCAAAGAGCCGGTGATCGACCCGCAGCCCGAGCAGCCTGGTGACGTGAAAGTCACCTATGCCGACGTAAGCCGCGCCAGGGAGGAACTGGGCTACGATCCGCGTACAGAGTTTGCGGATGGCATCAGGCGCTACGTGGCGTGGTATCGCGAAGTTCACAGCGCCGCTCCCCAACCATTAACCTGACCCGCCCTTTGAGCTAGACTGCGTGCATGTCCAGGGATTCGGTGCGCACGATTTGGATGCTGCTGTTCGCGGTGCTGCTGGTACCGACCGGCTACGGGATGATCACCGGGAACTTCGCGCTCGCCGGCGCGTGCCTGGTCATGCTGATCATCGTGCGTGTCGTCGGTATTCGGAAGGAACGGCTTGACGAGGACGCCGGGGCCGGATCCGATGAAGATTGAGCGGCGGAAAACCGCGCTTCGCGCCTCTTGCGGCGATGTGACCTTCAGTGACGACATCGATGCATCTATGCGCGAGCGAATTCGCGAGATGTGGGTCAATCGCCTCGGCGGGTTTCGCAGCCAGGACCTCGCACGTTATTTGCGTGACAACGTCGATGCGTCGAGCTTCGTCGTCTACGGGCGGACATGGAGCTTCGGCGCATTCCGCCGGTTCAATCGCGCGCTGTTCGCGCTTCGCAAACTGTGCGCGCCGCTGGGCATCGTCGTGGAGGCCGAGGCGCTGGATGTTCGGGTCAGCCGCGAGGGCGCGAGCTGCGTCGCCCAAGGATGGTTGGTTCTCTCGCTGGCCGGTCGCGTGTTTCGCCAGAGCCGGCTGACGATGCCGATCGAATCAGACTCCGGCCGATGGTTCTGGGGGAGGATTGTCGACGAACGCGTGCGTCGCGGGAATTGGCAATACGCCGCGATCCGGGACACATCCGGTGAGCAAGCGTTCGTATCGATGGCTGGCCAGTCTCACTAGCGGCCGCGGAATCGAATGCCGGTTCGGCTCGAGTCCCCCACGGCTGGAGCCACGGGCCACCCGACAACAAGGCATGCCTGGATACAGACAGGCCGGCAATTGAGCGTGGCAGCCGGGGCTCGGCCGGACTTCGCAAGCAATGCTTGCAAGCTAAGGCAAGCGATGCGGGGTCAGGCACCGGCGTCCAAATGTTCGGGGCAACGGGCGGCAGTCGATTCACTCGGAATCTCATGGGTCCGAAGCCGTTTCGGTTTACGCCGTAGGCACCCGGTAGTCCGCTATTGGCATTGCCTTCTCAACATCGCCAGCCGAGCGACGGTCTACCATCACCATCTGCTCGCGCCTTATGCACTCACACGCCGGGCCAAGCGCGACCGAAACCCGCCGCGACGACTAGCAGCTAGCCGCTCCGACCGGGAGGGCCGGAAGAGAAACCGTGCGCCGGATCCGAAGATCGAAACCGACGCCAGAACGCAATCGGCGATACGAGTCCGCTTGCGGTTCCTTTCCTGTCAGACCTCATATCGTCGGTTCTAAGCATACAACGAGTATCGGCAGATCGCAAGCTTTTTAGAAGAATTCCATGCCGCACGGGTGTGACCATTCTCTGTGGCATCGTTGGTCAGAGACATGCCGTAGGGCGGGTTCTACCCGCCGCAACCGAGGAAGAAGGCGGGTGGAACCCGCCCTACCCCTGGCATGCCACAATCAATGGTCACACCCATGCCGCACGGGAAAACCGGATGGTGCGTTTTGTTCGCGCCGCCCGCGAGGGGCGACGTTACATTGGGCGGTCGCATAATGCGGCGTTTGGAGCACGAGAATGCCCGGGTCGATCTGGCAGATCGCAGTTGACGTTGGTGGCACATTCTGTGATATCGTAGCGCGCACGCCTCTCGACGAAACCCGGACGCACAAGCTGTTGAGTTCGGGACGCGTGAAGGGTGCCGTGACGCGGGGCGCCGGTACAACGACTATCGTCGACGCGCGGCGCCGGAACGATCCGGACGGATTCTGGCGCGGCTGGCGGTGCGTTCTGCTGGATGATAGGGGCCACGCTACGCTGGAGGCCCGCGTCGAACGCTTCGATGCCGACAGCGGCACGCTGCATCTCGATCAGACCTGTCGTTCGGCGGCGCGGCCGGGCGCTGCCTACGAGTTGATCGGAGAGGATGAAGCTCCGATCGTGGGCATCCGGTATGTGATGGAACTGCGACCGGGTGTGCCAATCCCCGCGTGCGCGGTTCGCCTGGGGACGACGCGTGCGACCAACGCGCTACTCGAACGTCGCGGCGCGAAGACGGCGCTCGCGATCACGGCCGGGTTCGGGGATCTTCTCAGCATCGGAGATCAGACCAGACCGCGGCTGTTCGATTTGGACATACGCAAGAGTGCGCCACTCCATAAGATGGTCGTCGAGGTTCAGGAGCGAATCGACTCCGACGGCAACGTCATCGCTCCACTTCAAGTTGATCGGGCAACCGAGGCACTGCGGGCGCTGCGCGCCGAGGGCTTCGAATCGCTGGCGATTTGTCTGATGAACGCCTACCGCAACCCGGCCCACGAGGAGACGCTCGCACGGCTGGCGCGTCGGGTGGGGTTTTCGCACGTTTCGGTGTCGACGGCACTTGCGTCGAGGCAAGGGTTCTTGCCGCGCGCGGAGAACTGCGTAACGGACGCCTACCTCGGACCGTCCTTTCGCGACTACGTGTCCGGCATCGCGGCCGCGCTGCCGGAGGGTTCGTTGCGGCTGATGACCGGCGGAGGGGGGCTCGTCGCGGTCGAGCGGTTCTCGGGGGCGATGAGCATCATGAGCGGTCCCGCGGGGGGGCTCGTCGGAGCGGCCGATATCGCCCGGCAGACGGGCTATCCCGAGGTGATTGCGTTCGACATGGGGGGCACAAGCACGGACGTCTCGCGTTTCGGCGGCGCGTTCGAGTACCAGAACGACACGCGAATAGCAGGGGCGCGAATCGTAACACCGGTGCTGGCCGTCGAAACGGTCGCGGCGGGCGGAGGAAGCGTCTGCGCGTTTGACGGGTTCCGTTTTTGCGTGGGTCCCGAGAGTGCGGGAAACGACCCGGGACCGGCCTGCTACGGCCACAACGGGCCGCTCACGTTGACGGACGCGAATCTCCACCTTGGGAGGATTCACGAACGGCACTTTCCTTTCCCTCTGGATCGGAACGCGGTTGCGCGCCGCTTCGCCGTTCTGGGCGAGGAGGTGACCGCGTCAACGGGCCGAGCGATGACGGCGGACGAGATGGCCGAGGGCTTTTTGGAAATCGCCAACGCGAACATGGCGGAGGCGATCCGTCGCATCACGATCGAACGTGGCATCGACGTGCGGGAACACGCGCTGGTCTGCTTCGGGGGGGCCGGGGGGCAGCATGCGTGCGCGGTGGCTTGCCGGTTGGACATCGCGACGATTGTGGTCCCACCGAACGGTGGCGTGTTGAGCGCGCACGGCATCGCCGTGGCCGATGTGAAGCGTATCGTTGAGCGTCCGGTCCACAGCGTCCACTCCGGCTCGCTTGACGCTGATCTGGCGCGCGAGTTCGCGGAGATGGAAGAGGAAGGACGCCGAGCCCTCATCGGGGAAGGGGTCCCTCCCGAGCGGATCGACTGCATTCGGTGGCTTGACGTCCGTTACGCGGGCGAGGGATCGACCCTCGCGGTTCCGGCCGACGATGCGGTTCGCCGATTTGAGTTCTTACATCGGCGGCGATTCGGCTACGTGCATGCGGGCCGAGCGATCGTGGTCGTTTCCGCGCGCATCGAGGCGATCGGCGGAACCGACAAGCCCACCGCACCGACCGCGGAGCCGATTCATCGCGCGGCTCCTGCGGCCGAAACCGCGAGCGTGGTATTTTCCGGAAGGAGCGTTGCGACCTCGCTCCACGATCGCGCCGCGCTTCGGGCTGGCGATCGGTTCGAAGGTCCGGCGATCGTCACGGACACAACGAGCACACTCGTGGTGGAACCCGGTTGGCTGGGCACCGTAGCAGAGACCGGCAGTATCGTTCTGGCACGTTCGGCCGGGGCCGGGCTGACCGAATTGCGCTCCACCGAGGCTGATCCCGTCGGGCTGGAGCTGTTTGATCGGCGGTTCTCGGCCATCGCCGAGCAGATGGGCGCGGCGCTGCGCCGGACGGCGATGTCGACCAACGTGAAGGAGCGTCTCGATTATTCGTGCGCGGTGTTCAACCGCGAGGGCGAACTCATCGCGAACGCTCCGCACATTCCCGTGCATCTGGGGAGCATGGGCGCGTGCGTGAAGGCGGTGATGGAGGACATGCCGGACATCGGTCCGCAGGATGTCGTCGTGACCAACGATCCTTTTCGCGGCGGAACGCATCTGCCCGACATCACCGTCGTATCACCGGTGTTCTTGAATGATGCACCGGCATTCTTCGTGGCGAGTCGAGCGCACCACGCGGAGATTGGCGGGGTTCAGCCGGGGTCAATGCCGCCCGGTTCGACGGATCTCTCCCAGGAGGGCGTCTTGATTCAGTGCTTCAAAGTGGTCGACGGAGGCTCCGAGCGATTCGACGCGTTGAGGCAGGTGCTTGCGCTCGCGCCGCATCCATCGCGTTGTCCCGACGAAAACGTTGCCGACATCGTGGCGCAGATCGCGGCTAACCGGGCGGGCGCGGAAGCTCTGCACACGCTGGTCGAACAGCACGGCTGGTTCGTCGTTGACGCCTTCACCAAGCACGTGCGCGACGCGGCCGCGGCCAAGATGCGCCGAGCGATCCGCAAGCTGCCGGACGGTGAATTCAACAGATCGGAGTGGTTGGACAACGGTGCTGCGATTCGCGTGCGGATCGTCGTGAACGGCGAGAGGGCGACAGTCGACTTCACCGGCACGAGTGGGACGTTACCGGGGAATCTCAACGCGACGCGCGCCATCGCAACCAGTGCCGTTCTATACTGCTTCCGCTGCCTGATCGACGAGGACATCGCACTCAACGCGGGGGTGCTGGAGCCGATCGATTTGATCGTGCCGCCATCGCTTCTGAATCCCGAAACGCGCGGCGCGGCCGTTGCGGGCGGCAACGTGGAGACTTCGCAACGAATCGTGGACTGTATTCTGGGCGCGTTGGGTGTGGTGGCAGCGAGTCAGGGAACCATGAACAACATCGTGTTCGGCAACGAGCGATTCGCGTACTACGAGACGATCTGTGGTGGCAGCGGGGCGGGCCCGACGTTCGACGGGGCGCACGCCGTACACACTCACATGACCAACACGCGCATGACGGACCCGGAGATACTCGAGGCCCGTTATCCCGTGCGTCTGCACCGGTTCGTGATTCGACACGGCTCCGGCGGGCGCGGGCGCCACTGCGGCGGCGACGGTTGCATTCGCGAGATCGAGTTTCTGGAGCGGTTGGAGCTCTCGATGATCACGCAGCGGCGTACGACGCAGCCCTCTGGATTGGATGGAGGCGATCCCGGGGCCGCCGGCGTCAACCGAGTGCTGCGATCATCTGGGGCGGAGGAACGACTCGGCCCGATCGCGCACGTCGTGGTCCATCCCGGCGACCGCCTCATTATCGAGACGCCCGGCGGCGGCGGGTTTGGACCGGCCACCGAAAGACCGCGGAACGTGGATGAGGCTTGCCGGGGGTTGGGCGGCCATTGACCGCCCCGCGTCGGGCACGCATGATCCTCGGCCGCGGTCGGGGCGCTTGGAGGTATCTATGAAACGTCGCATCATCATCGTCATTGCGGTCGCGGCGGCATCGCTCGCCTTGCTGTGGTTTGCCGGGCTACAGGCGTCGCCGTCCGATGAATTCGTGCGGCTGATGAATCAGGGCAAGGGACACATCGAGAATCGCGAAACCGAGGCCGCGATCGAAGCGCTCGAACGGGCCGTGGCGCTTGAACCCCGGTCCGCGCCGGCGCTGCGGAATCTCGCCCGGGCACACCTGATTCCGAGGCGTGCCGAGCACACGCAGGCCGCCATCGAGTTGCTGACTCGGGCCGCGGCAATCGAGCCGGACTCGGTGGCCACGCAGTACTTGTCGGGGTTGGCGCTGATCGGCCTGGAGCGGTACGAGGAATCGGTTCCGTTCTTCGAGCGTGCCGTCCGGCTCGACCCGGACACGGCCTCCCTTCGCTACCAGTTGGCGACCGCTCTGCAGACCACCGGGGCGAACGATCGGGCGTATGAGCAACTGCTGGAGACGGTTCGCCTTGAGCCTCTGCACACCAACGCGATTTACAAGCTGGCGTCCCACGCAAGGCGCCGCGGCGATCGCGATGATGTGGTTCGCCTGACGCGTGAGTTTCAACGGCTCAAGCAGGTGTTCGGCCTGCAACCCGAGGATTTCTTCCAGCGCTGCATCCACCTGGACCCCGAGCCGGGCGTCGGTGCATCAGTCCACCGGTTGAAAACCGGTGCCACACATGGAATCGCCGTGCGATGGCGCGATGCGACGGCCGAGGTCTTTGCGACCGACGAGGATCGTGCGGCAACGACGGCGGGCGTCCTCGAAGTGAACGAGGCCGGACTCGTGTCACTCTTCGTCGCGGCGACCGGCGGTGAGATGTGTCTGCTGGAGATCGGATCGGAGGGTAGGTTCGAGCGGCGCGTTCTTCTTTCATCTCCGATGGACGGGCGGCGCTTCACGGACTGCGCCGTTGGCGACTTCTACGTACGAATTCCCGACACGGGTCCGGAGAAGTTTACACCCAGGCACCACGCACGGAACGACGTATTCCTGATCGGAGCCGGCGGAGCAATGCTGCTGGAGCGAGCTGACGAGAACACACTCGTGGACCGGGCGCTTGGTTCCGGGCTTGCGGATGCGACCGGTCGCGCAGCACAAGCGGTCGACTATGACCACAACGGCGTTCTGGATCTGCTCATCGCGGGTGACGACGGCGCGGCGTTGTGGCAGAACAACAGCTACGTCGTCCGTATCGAAACACAGGGCGGGCAACACGCGGACCCGGACGGGCGAATGCGGTTCGCCGACGTCACCGAGCAGACGGGCATCGCGCAGGCCGGTCCGGCGATCGACGTAGCGGCGATCGAACTCGACGGCAACGTGGCAATCGACCTCGTGGTAGCGCACGGCGATGAACCGACGCGCGTGTTCATGAACCAGCGCGCCGGTCGCTACGCGCCGATGGCGGAACCGCCGGGTCCATGGCCGCCGGCGCGGCGCGTCCTGGCAGACGATCTCGACAATGACGGCCGCGCCGACGTCGTCCTCATCCAGGATGACCACGCGGTCGTGGTTTACGGTGGAGGGCGGGGTCGCGACCGGTTTGATTTCCCGGAGATGCTTGCCGGCGGCGGTGCCCTCGTCGACTACGACAATGACGGGTGGCTGGACTTCTGTGCGTTCGGAGCGCTTCGGGCGGCGCCCGACCGGGGAGCCGTCCGCTTTTGGTGCGGTCGAACGGGGGGCGGCTGGTTGGACACCACCCGAGCAACGGGCGCCGATACTCTGTCGTCACCGCCGATCGTGGACGCCATACCGGCCGACTACGATGGCGACGGCGACACGGATGTCTTACTTCTCACGAACGACGATCGGATGCGATTGCTCGCCAACGACGGCGGAAACGTCAATCGCCAGTTGAAGCTGCGACTTGTCACAATTCTGACCAATCCGACCGGACTTGGTAACGGCATTGAAGTGCGAGCCGGCGATGTGTGGATCTCGCGCTTCGTCAGTCGACTGCCAGTCGAAATCGGCGTGGGTCAGACCACACAGCTCGACACGCTGACGAGCCGGTGGACGAACGGTGTGATCGACAACGAGTTTCTGGTTTCGCCCGCACCGCAGCCGCTGGAAGTGGTGGAGAAAATGGTCGAGTTGGGGTCGTGCCCGTTCCTTTTCGCGTGGACCGGCGAGCGATTTCGATTCGTCACCGACATTCTGGGCAACTCGCCGCTGGGGCTCTCGATTCGGCGAGATGAAGTGCTGCCGGCTGATCCGGACGAGATCGTGTTCATCGGCGATGCGAAGGACCTGGAGACCGTCGACGGAGCGTACGTGGTTGAGGTAGCTGAGTGCTACCGCGAGGTGCTGTACCTGGATTCGGCGAGGCTCATCGCCGTCGATCATCCGGTCGACGTCGAGGTTCACCCCACGGACAAACTCATGCCACCGCCATTCCCCGCGTCCGAGCTGTGGGCGATGCGCGACCCGCAGGCGCCGGTCCGGGTCGAATCCGACGACGGTATCGATCGCACGGCCGCGCTCACGGAAATCGACGGCGTCTACGCCCCTCCGGGCCCGACGTTGCCGCCGCCGTTTCGCGGATTGTGCCATCCATTGACACTCACCATGGACTTCGGTCCGCTCGACGCAGGCAGACCTCTCGTGCTCGCACTGACGGGTTGGCTGCGATACGGCAGTGCGAGCGTGAACATCGCGATTGCGCAGAATCCCGCGTTGACCGTCATCCCCCCGACGCTGGAGGTCGAGACGGCGAGCGGGGATTGGCGACCGGTGGACGTCGTCGTTGGAATGCCGGCCGGTAAGACGAAGACAATCGTGTGCGACCTGACCGGGAAACTACCGCCGGATGCGCGCAGACTGCGGCTCACGTCGACGTTCGAGGTCCGCTGGGATCGAATCGCTATTTGTGAGCGCCGATCGCTGGCACCCGACCGGTCGTACGCGCTGTCACCCAGCGGCGCGGATCTCTATTGGCGCGGCTTCCCCGAGATGCAACCCCGCGGGACACACCATCCGATCACGCCGGACTATCACGTTCTGTCCGATCGTCCGCAGTGGCGTACGACTCCGCAGGGGTGGTGTACTCGCTATGGCGACGTACTCGAACTGGTCAGAGATCGTGACGACAAGTTCGCCATCATCAACGGCGGCGACGCAGTGACGCTGCGATTCCCGGCCGACGACCTCCCGCCGATACCGGTGGGAATGACCAGATCGCTGTTCTTCCACTCGATCGGCTGGGAAAAGGACGCCGACCACAACGTCGTCGATGGAGACACGGTTGAACCGTACCCAACGACCGACTCGTCCGAACAAGACTGGCACCTGAAATACAACACCCGCTGGGTGCCGGGCGCTGCTTTCGGTGCAGGCGAGTAGTTACTTCCGTGCCCCGCCTGCTTGACGCCCACGTTTCACGCAGTAATGCGCAGTCCCACGCCCGCCGCGTCGGATCTAGACAGCGAGGGCATCTCGTCGTAGGTTCGCCCGTCCAGCGTGCGGCCGGTCAGATCCTTCCGAACACCACCCCACTGTTTGAAGAAGAACGGAACGTCTGCGCGACGACACTGACGGAATATGGACTTTGCCCATTGGGGCATCATTGGACGCGCGCCCGGACCGGACTCGCCTCCGACG
>JAJDDR010000460.1 GCA_029260255.1 Phycisphaerae bacterium | reverse complement strand
ATCCTCAAAGAACGGAGCGAGCGCATCGGGTTTAGTGAACAGGTAGGCCTCGTACTCGTGCAATTGGATGAATGGAACGAACCGCCCGTCGGCGATGTCCGTCCGCCATGCCTCCTCCAGATGCTCGACCCGGGCGACAGGGTCGTGGCGCAGTTTCTCCGTATCATCGAGGCCCGGGAAATCGCTGTGAATCGCGTACAAATCGATCATTGTCGTGAAGAACGCGTCCTGATTCTTGTCCTGAGCCATGAGACGCTTGATGTCATTCCTCATTGGCTCGTACTTGCGTCCACCGCCTCGGTGTATTCTACCTTTCTTCCGCGCATGGGCAATAAGCATCGGTTTGTGCAGATAGACGCCGCGAGTCGCCAAGTAAGGCCTCAGCACAATGTCGCCGAAGGTCTGTTCCGTCTGTCCCTCGGCCCACAAGTACACCCGCGCCATCAGTGCGGACCTCCACCGATGACGTTTTTCTCCCATACTTCTCCGAGGCTGTAATCCTCCAGCCATTTCGCAAGCGCCTCGGCATCGGGCCTCGCGAATGTCGATCCTTGTTCCTCTCGATCCACAACGACAATATCTTCAGGCTCAAAGTTGTCCACAAACGTACTGGACTGCGTGCTTGTTAGAACCTGTGCATGATTCGAAACCTTGCTGAACAGCGAGGCGACGACGCTCAGTGCATACGGGTGCAGCCCGAGTTCGGGTTCATCGACGACGATCAGGTAGGGCAAATCATCTTCGGGGAGAAGGAGAAGCGTTACGAGGCATATCGCCCGCAACGTGCCATCGGAAAGCTGATGAGGGCCAAGTACCAGATCCGATCCCTCCTCTCGCCAGTTGAGGATGATTTCCCGCCCGCTCGGTCCTGTGAGTTCAAGCTCGAAATCAGCAAAGAAGGGTGCGATTAGCCGAATGGTGCTGACGATCCGCTGATAGGCTGTTCCGCCCTCTTCTTCACGCAACCGGTAGAGCACAGCCGCGAGATTCCCGGCATCGTGCATCAGCCACTTATTGTTCCCGACATAGCAGTGCTGCTGCATGCGAGCGGTGGACGATGTGTCGTGGAAGTGGAACACGCGACAGTGGTTTAGAGCATAGCGGAGTTCCCATACGCTGGGCTCGCCCTTGTCGGCTTCTTCTCCGATTCGCGACTCGAAATGACCGGTGCCCAGGGCGATTTCCTTTGGACGCTGCCCGCCAGCCTGTAGAAGACGTAGCGTCTCCTCCGCGAAAACAAGTCTTTCTTCCGCTGCATAAGAAAGTCTCAGAAAGTACGTTACTGGTCCCACTGCGGTCTCAAACTCAAGTGTCGCCTCCATCTGCGGCGTCACCTTGGCGCCGAAATGAAGCAGCGATTGTGCGCGACCGCCAGTGGCAATGTACTGCTGCAGCCGCCGGTCCATCATTTCGTTCAACATTTTGAAGAACGAGATGAGATTGCTCTTGCCGGCGCCGTTCGAGCCGATCAGGACATTGAGTTGGCGCAACTCGAGGGTCGCGTCCTTGATCGACTTAAACCCTCGCAATTCAATCTTGTTCAGAACCGCCATCGGGCGTATCCATGCGCGTTGTTTGATTCAACCCGAAACTCGGGCACGTTTCCTCGGATTCCATGGACTTCCAAGCACCTTCAAAACTGCGGCGGTTCGGTGAACCACTCCATGGTATCGCGAACGTGGCGCAGTCGGTCGCGGAGGTCCTCGGGCAACCGCGCAGCCAGCTCCGCGTCGATCAAGCCAACGCGTAACAGGTCCTCCATATGCACTTGGTCGACACGCCTATTCGCGTCGAGTTTCATTGCGACCAATTCGAGGAGCTTCAGAACCAGGAACCCGCTCTCGGAGCGCACCGCATTTTCCACGCCTGGGGCGGGATAGGCCGCACTGGCACGCACCAGTTCGTTGGCCACGACAATGTGCACGCCCTGACTCGGCAGCGGATCGTCGGCGTCCATGAACACTGGGATGCCGAGTATCTCATCGCGCACGAATCCGTGCGCTTCCATCGCCTTGCCGGCACGATCCAGATCCCCTCGTTCGAGCAACAGGTCGACGTCCTTCGTCGCGCGAATCGCTCCGACATCGTGCGTCGCAACCCACACGGCGATCGCATTTCCACCGATCACGGCATATGGAATACCGGCATCGTCCAGCACCGCGGTGACCGTTTTCAGCAGTCGTTCGACGTGACTCACCGCTTCCACCTGCCACTCAAAATTTGGACCGCAAAGTGCCATACGCTCTTCGTCACCGATCCAATTCACCGGCGATGATGTTCAGCGACCCGAGGATCGCGACCACATCGCTGATCTGGTGCCCCACGACGAGTTTCGGGAAGCACTGATAGTTGATGAAGCTCGGCGCGCGGCAGTGTACCCGGTAGGGCATATTGCCGCCGTCACTGACCAGATAGAAGCCGAGTTCGCCGCTGGCCGTCTCGTTGGCGCCGTACGCCTCACCGATCGGAGGTGTGTGCCCGCGGTTGGTCATCACCTGCTCGAAGTGGTGAATCAGGCCCTCGATGCTGGAATGGGTTTCACCCTTGTCCGGCAGCGTCTGCTTGTCGTCGGGCAGCACGTTGACGGGTCCCGCCGGAATGTTGTCGATCAGTTGATCGACGATGTCCAGCGACTGGCGCATCTCCTCGAAACGAACGAGGTACCGGGAAAGGACGTCGCCGCCGTGGGAAATCGGCACCTTGAAGCTCACGCCGCTGCTGCCCGCGCCGTCCCAATTGTCGGCGTAACACAGGTACGGCTCGTCCTTGCGCAGATCGCGACGCACGCCGCTCGCCCTCGCCAGCGGACCGGCGAGACTCCAGTTGATCGCGTCGTCATGGTCGATGAAACCGATGCCCTTGGTCCGTTCGATGAAAATCCGGTTGCGATTCAGAAGCGACACGATGTCATCGAACGCCTTGGGGAGCTTCTTGCAGAACGTCTTGACCTTGTCAGGCCAGCCGTCGGGCATGTCTTGCATCAGGCCGCCGATCCGCGTGTAGCTCGTGGTGAATCGTGCTCCGCAGATATCCTCGCAGAGATCGTTGATGTCCTCGCGCTCGGCGAATCCGTAGAGAAACGCGGTGAACCCGCCGAGGTCCAGCGCCGTGCAGCCGACGCACAACAGGTGGTCCTGAATGCGGGCCAACTCCGCGAGAATCGTCCGCAGCACCTTGCATCGCGGCGTGATCTCGATGTTGAAAAGCAACTCGCACGCGTGATGCCACGCGATGTTGTTGGCCATCGGCGAGATGTAGTTCATCCGGTCGGTCACAACCACGAATTGGTTGTAGTTCAGATGCTCACCCAGCTTCTCGAACCCGCTGTGCAGGTAGCCGATGTGCGGTGTGCATGCCACGACGCGCTCGCCGTCCAACTCCAGCACGAGCCGCAACGTGGTGTGCGTGGCCGGATGCTGCGGACCGAAGTTCAACGTCCACAGATCACCGCCTAGTTCGTCGGCCACCAGCGTGGTCGGTTCCATTTGTGCGACGTCACCTGTCATGACGATCCCCCGACGACACGGCACCAAGATGCCGCAACGGCTATGTAAGCTCCTCGACGTCAGCAAGGTCCTTCGTCCGACCTGCGGAACGCTTGTTCTCGATCAGGTCTTCCCGCGAGATGAACGGCACTTCAATCCCGTCCACCATCTCTGCTTCGCGCCGTTCATAGCACGCAGCGAAATCGACCCCGGAAACGCCGGTCAGCAATTCGATCCGCAACGGAGGTACGCCCATCCGGATGATGCGACCCGGATCGACCCGCATCGCCACCGCCACCGAGTCGTCGGAGAAACCGAATCTCCTCAACACATTCCCCACCCGCTCCACGTTGGGGCGATCGGCGGAAATCCACACATCCATGTCGCCCGTAGCTCGCGGGTGCCCGTGAAACGCAACGGCGTAACCTCCCACGATCAGAAACTCAACGCGCTCCGAGTTCAACAACTTCAAGAAGTCTTGAAAGTCGTTCGGCAACCGGATCGTACCCATACATCACCTGCCGCAGATGTTCGAGTGCTGCCAATCGCTCGGACCGCGACCGACCACGCCAGTACCGTCGGGCGTCGTCATCGTCAAACGACCCGATCTCCAATACGGTTCGATCAACCCTATGCTGGTCCGTTTTCACGTCAATCCCGCCCCCGAGCCGCGACATTCATGTCACGCGGAAACAACCCGCAACCACCCGCCGTGCACTACCGACTCTCCCGAGTAATCACGGTGAAATCCTCACGTTCGCCCCGCCCGCGG
>JAJDDR010000459.1 GCA_029260255.1 Phycisphaerae bacterium | reverse complement strand
CGGACGCTGGCGATCAGCTACTGCATGGCGGGCATGTACAATCGGCTCAAAGTCCCCAAGAAGGAACTCGACCGCTATTGGCAGGCGTCGCTGTGCAAGGGTGTTGCCGCGAAGACATACATCAGCGCGCTGGACGACGGTCTCGCTGACGAAGCATTCATGGCGGGTCTTTTTCAGGACATGGCCTTGCCGCTGATGCACTCGGTGGCATGTGATTCGCTGGTTCACATCCTGGAAGACAAGAAAGCGGACGTGTCGGCGCAGGTTCTGGCCCAGCGCCGGGTCCTGGGCGTCGACCATGCCGACGTCGGTCGATTGTTGGCGACCAAGCTCGAACTGCCGGATTCATACGTCGACGCGATCGCGTTCCACCACGACCCGGAGTGTCTCCGCAGATTCGTCACATCCGAGCACATGGTTGACGCGATTCAGGTTTCGGCGATGTTCCCCCACATGCCGGACCAGTGGCATCCCGCGGATGTTGAGCTGCTGTCCGAGTTCCTCAAGGCCCACGCCGCGGAGCGATTCCGTGACCGTGACGCTTTCATTGATGCCGTGCAGAGCGCTTACGACGATCTCTACAAGTTTCTGCAGTCCGGGGAAGAATCCGGCGTCTGCCTCAGCGATCTTCTCCCGGAAGCTTGCGCCGAGTTGGCCGACGCCACATCGGTAATGATGGGGCAGATGAACACACTGCTGGTCGAAGCCGCGGAAATCGGGGCGGCCGCGAACGAACTCGCGGCCAAGGGCCAAAAGCTCGACGACGAGCTTCGTTTTGACGGTTTGACAGTAGCGTTCAACCGATCGGGCTTCATGGTCGCCGCCGAGGAAGGTCTGGCGGCAGCTCGGGAACATTCACAGCCGGTTGCGGTTCTCTACTTCGACGTGGACCGGTTCAAGCCCACGAATGACGTACACGGTCACCATTTCGGTGATCACGTGCTCTGCGAGATCTCCTCTCGCGTGAAGGAACGGCTGCGTGTGGGTGACATTTTCGGGCGGATGGGGGGGGATGAGTTTGTCATCCTCATCACCGACGTCGAGATGGACGAAGTGCGCACCGTTTCGGACGCCATCCTGAAGGCGGTGCGGTACGAACCGTACGTCAGCGGGACAATCGCTCAAAAGAAGACGATCAGCCTCGGTGCACTTTGGGTGCCGCCGAGTGCGTGCGGAGGCGGCATCGAGTCCCTCATTCAGAGTGCTGACGAGCTGATGTATGAAGCCAAGCGATCCGGTCCGGGGCAGATGCGTCTGCGCGCGGCGTCCGACTCGGAAACGGAATCGCACACCGTCCCGGCGTCGGTCCCCGGTGCGGACGGGTCGACGAACGCGGAGCGTTGAACGGGGCGCGTTCACTTCTCTCTACGCGTCACCACGCAGGCACCGCGGACCACCGGAGGTCCGCTGCAATCCGACGAGCACCGCGAAGGCTCGACAAGCGCGCGCAACGGGTCTAGTGTGTCGATTGATCGGTGCGTTGGTACCTGAGAGGTTGACATGGGTGCGGTCGTTGTCGCGGCATCGCTGTTGGCGGGTGGGTTCCTTACGGCGGGAGTCGATGACCTGGTGATCGTCGACTCCGGGCGGACGGACTATGAGATCGTCGTCACGCCGAAGGAGTTTCCCACCACGCACCTCGCCGCCGAGGAGCTTCGGAGATACATCGGGCGCGCGACGGGCGTCAAGCTGCCCATCGTCGGCGCGGCGTCGGCCGGCCGGTATCAGATACACATCGCGTCGACCAACCGGTTGAAGCCGAACGGGTTTGCCATTCAAACACATGGTAGAGACGTCTACCTGCGCGGGCACGACAGTGCCGGACGAGCCCGCTCGGTTGACTACATCGAGCCGACCCACCGCGGAACGTGCAACGCGGTCTACGAGTTCCTCGAGCGATTCGTCGGTGTTCGCTGGTTCTGGTCTGATCCGCTTGGGGAAGTCGTCCCGAACACCGGGCGGATCGTCGTGCCGGCGAGTTTCGTTCTCAAACAGGAGCCGCGCTTCGAGTACCGCGCATTGATCCACGGACCCACGGGTTCGCGCGGAGGGGATTGGGCGCGGCGGAACAGGCTGGGGAGCGAGCACCAGATGCGTCATGGTCACGCGCTGCACCGCCTGGTGCCGATCGATGAGTGGGCCCGGCGGGGGCACCCGGAGTTCGCCGCGATGCGCGCGGGCACGCGCCGCCTCAAGCCGGCACGGGGAAACACCGGCGGGCACGTATGCACTGGTAATCCGGACGTCGTACGGATGATCGCCAAGGCCGCAACGACGTACTTTGCCTCCAATCCCGAACGCCGGTCGTTTTCCATTTCACTGCCCGACGGCAGCGGCGTTTGTACCTGCGACCTATGCACGCGCTACGACGTTCCGGGGTTGAAGGTGCCCGACGGGGTGCACAAGGGTTGGCCGGTCATCACCGACAGGATTCTCCAGTTCTACAATTCGGTGGCGGCGCTCGTGTCGGCCGAGTATCCCGACCGGCTGCTCGGCGCGTACATCTACATGGACTACCTCTATCCGCCGATCCAGACGCCCGCGCTTCATCCGATGGTGATGCTCCTTGTGGCTCCGAACAAGGCGATGGACATCTGGAACGACGAGGTATGGGCGTTTTACCAGGATCTCTTTCGATCGTGGGGCGCGTTCCACGAGCGCGTGTACTCGTACGATACGTGCTACCTCTCGCGGAGGATGTACGGATTGCCCGCTCCGATGGGCGACCGCGCGGCCGACATGATTCGTCTGTTCGACGAGGCGGGGCTGCGCGGCGTGTACTTGTACATCGGTCCCACATGGGAGTCGATGGGTCCGGACCTGTACCTTCTGTCGCGGCTGCTGTGGGATCCGAAGATGGATGTGGAGCGGGCGCGGCGGGAGTACTACGGTCTGCTTTACCAACGCGCCGCCCGACCGGTGCGGGCGTACTTCGAGACGGCCGCCCGGTGCTGGCGCGAGGGCAGGTCGTTTGATCGCGACGCGGTCGCGCGGCTGGCGAACACGCTGACGCAGACCAAAGAGTGGGCTCGCACGCCGCTGGCCGAGTTGGCGGTCGGCTACGGACCGAATCTGGCGACGCTGGAGCGGTACGTTATCGAGGCCGAACGACTTGCCGCGGGGGACGAATTGCTGAGGCGCCGCGTCGCCCGCCTGCGCGACAACTACACGCTGACGGCGGCGACCGTGGCGGGTCTGCGGACGGTATTCGACTACGAACTCGCACCACGGAAGGATCGGCGGATGCTGCGCCCGTTGATCGATGTGATTGAGACGCGTGAGACGCTGATCGATCGGGTGGGCCGCAGCTATGCGCCGGTCTTGAGGGATACGCTTCGGTTCGCCGATGACTACGTGGGGTCGCCATTGCTGTTCGGCGGGCACCACCACAAGCTGGCACGGCGCTGATCGTCGCCGACGGCCGCCGGGTGTGCCTTGCATTCCGGGTGCATGCCCACGCTTGCGCGGGCATGATTCGACAGGGCGCTCGCCCGCGTTTGGCATAGGACGGGTCTGGCCCTAGAATCCACCTGGAACGTACGACCGGGGACTGCGAATACCATGAGGATGCCATGTCCAAACCCAATGTAGCCGTTGTGATGGGCAGTGACAGCGACTTCGAGACGATGGAGCGCTGCGTGAAGCAGTTGCGCGCGCTGGGGCTTCGACCGCGGGTCGAGGTAATGTCGGCCCACCGCAGCCCGGATCGCGTACATGCGTTCGCAACAAGTGCGGCGGACGACGGCATCGAGGTTGTCATTGCCGCGGCGGGCATGTCGGCCGCCCTGGCGGGATCGATCGCGGCATGCACGACGCTGCCGGTGATCGGCGTGCCGATCGCCAGTGGTCCGCTGAACGGAATCGATGCGTTGCTTAGTACCGTGCAGATGCCGCCCGGCGTACCGGTCGCCGCAGTCGCGGTGGGCGCCGCCGGCGCGACCAACGCGGCCATTCTCGCCGCCCAGATCGTGGGCTTGCACGATGACTCCGTTCGCGACGCGCTGCGGAAGCTCAGGGCGGATCAGACGCGCGGCGTCGAAGCGAAGAACCGAGCACTACAGGAGCGACTGGTTGAGCGCGGTTGATGAGAACGGCGGGACGCTGAGGCCCATCGCTTGGGTCGGACGGCTCGATGGCTACGTCGACATGATCGACCAGACCAAGCTGCCGGGGACGCTCGAGCGCATCGCGTGCCGCGACGTGGAGACGATCCACGACGCGATCCGCCGTCTGGCGGTGCGCGGAGCGCCGGCCATCGGCGTTGCGGCCGCCATGGGCGTCGTGCTGGGTGTGCGTTCGTTCGAGGGGACCGACCGGCGCGGTTTTCTCGATGAGGTGGAACGCGTTTCCGAGTACCTGGCCGCGACGCGCCCGACGGCGAAGAACCTGTTCTGGGCGCTGGATCGCATGTGTGCGTGTGCCAAGGCGCACGGCGATAGTGACGTCGCCGCGATCAAGCAAGTGCTGCTCGACGAGGCCATGAATATCCGCGACGAGGACGCGGCCATGTGTCGCGCCATCGGTGAGGCGGGGCAGTCGTTGATCTCGGACGGTTGCGGCGTTCTGACGCACTGCAACGCCGGCGCGCTGGCGACGGCCGAGTATGGAACCGCGCTGGCGGTGATGTACTCCGCCCATGAACGCGGGCGGGATTTCAAGGTGTATGCGGGTGAGACGCGCCCTCTGCTGCAAGGCTCCCGTCTGACCGCGTGGGAATTGCAGCGGGCGGGGATCGACGTCACGGTCATCTGCGACAACATGGCTGCGCACGTGATGAAGCTCGGGCTCATCGACGTGGTCATTACCGGTGCCGATCGCATCGCGGCCAACGGCGATACCGCCAACAAGGTCGGCACGTATGGTCTCGCCGTCCTGGCGAAAGCGCACGACATCCCGTTTTACATCGCAGCGCCGAGCACGACGTTCGATCTGTCGATCGCCAGCGGCGACGGCATCCCGATCGAGGAGCGTGCGGCCGAGGAGATTCACGGGGGTTTCGGCGTCCCCACGGCGCCCGAGGGCGTGGGCTTCTACTGCCCCGCGTTCGACGTCACCCCGGCCGATCTGATCCGCGGCTTGATTACCGAACGCGGCATAATCGACCCCGTCGATCGCGCCGCCATCGCCAAGGCGCTCGCGTAGGCGTCGCCCTGACGCCTTCGGCGGAACCGCGAGACGCTTACGGAACGCACCCATTCAGCAGCACCGAGACGTTGTCGCTTCCGGAGTTCGCCACCGCGAGGTCGAGATCGCCGTCGCCATCCAGGTCACCCATGGCGATGGATCGAGGGGTATCTCCTGTGCCGTACAGGACGCCGTCTGCAAAGGTACCGTCGCCATGGTTCAACAGTGTCGAGACGTTTTCGCGCGCCTTGTTCGCCACGGCGAGGTCGAGGTCTCCATCGCCGTCCAAATCCCCGATTGCCACTGATCGGGCGTTTGCTCCTGTCCGGTAGTATGCGTCGTTGGCGAAAGTGCCATCCCCTTGGTTCAGCAACACCGAGACGGTGTGCCTTAAGTAGTTCGCCAAGGCGATATCGATGTCCCCATCATCATCCAGGTCGCCCGCATCCACCGAAACCGGGTTGTCTGTTTCGTAGCGCACATCGTTCGCGAAGGTGCCGTCGCCATGGTTCAGCAGCACCGAGATGCTGTCACCCTCGAAGTTCGCCACGGCGAGGTCGAGATCCCCGTTGCCGTCCAGATCCTTGAGGACCACCGATATAGGCAACTCGCCCACGTTGTAGAGCACGTCATCGGCGAACGTGCCGTCGCCTTTGTTCAGCAACACGGAGATGCTGCCACTAGTGCCATTTGCCACGGCGAGGTCTAAAACCCCGTCGCCGTCCAAATCCCCGATGTCCACCGACAAAGGCCCGACGCCCGCGTCGTAGAGTACATCGTCGGCGAAGGTGCCGTCGCCATGGTTCAGTAGCACTGAGACGTTCTCGCTATTGTAGTTTGCGACAGCGAGGTCGAGGTTGCCGTCGCCATCTAGATCACCCATGGCCACCGACCTAGGCCTGTCTCCGGTAGCGCAGACCGTTTCGTCGGCAAAGGTTCCGTCGCCTCCATTCAGCAGCACCGAGACGTTGTCGTCATGGACGTTCGCTACGGCAAGGTCAAGGTCGCCGTTGCCGTTCAGATCCCCAATGGCCACCGATCGAGGGGAATTTCCCACGCCGTAGAACACATCGCTTGGGAAGGTCCCGTTACCGCTGTTCGGCAGCACTGAGACGGTATCACTGTCACGGTTTGCCAAGGCGAGGTCGAGGTCGCCGTCACCGTCCAGTTCCCCGGTGGCGACCGAAACAGGATCCAATCCTGCACCGTAGAGCACATCGTCGGCGAACGTACCGTCGCCATGGTTGAGCAACACCGAGACATTGCCCGCGAGCGCATTTGCCACAACGAGATCGAGGTCGCAGTCGCCGTCCAGATCTCCAATGCCCACAAACATGGGAATGCCTGCCACGCCGTAGAGCGTGTCGGCGGCGAACGTGCCGTCGCCATGGTTCATCAGAACCGAGACGCTGCTTCCGAATCCGTTTGCCACGGCAAGGTCCAGGCTCCCGTCGCCGTCCAAGTCCCCCATAGCCACCGACACGGGCCGATCCCCTGCGGCGTAGGTCACGTCGTTGGCGAGCGTGCCGTCGCCGTGGTTCAGCAACACCGAGACGCTGTTGTTGGCATAGTTTGCCGTGGCAAGGTCGAGGTCGCCATCGCCGTCCAGGTCACCCGTGGCCAGCGAGTCAGACGAATTCCCTGAGTCGTAGAACGTATTATCGGCGAACGTGCCATCGCCTTGGTTCAATAGCACCGAGACGCCGCCACTCTGGGCGCTCTGGGCGCTCTGACCGTTTGCCACGGCGAGGTCGATGTCCCCGTCGCCGTCGAAGTCCCCGATGGCCACCGACCTCGGCGCGCTTCCAGCGTTGAACTCGGGATTGGAAAAGAGCGTTCCGTAGGTCACGCCGAAGAGGCGTTGGAAGGTGCCGAAGTCGAGCAGATCGACATCAGTGTCTGCGTCAAAATCAACGGGGCCGCAGTCCGGTTGCGCGGGATCGCCGGCGGGACCGGTGGTGCAGTCAATGAATGCCGCGTAGTCGGTTAAGTCCACGGTCCCGCTGCCGTCGAGGTCGCCGTGGGCGCATTGGGCGTTGGCCGGCGATGACACGGTCAGCGTGACGATGGAAATCAAGCAGGCGACTGTCTTCAAAGGGGTCGTTTTCGGGTTCACGGTTTTTTGCTCCGATGTCGTAGTGCCGACCAGACGAGATCACGTCGTTCGACAGTTACGTCGCGGTTGGCAGCGATTTCTGACACGGATTCGGCTTTTTTCGGATTTTTTGTCCCGAGCCCGTCGAGGGGGAGGGAGTGCCGGTTCGTGTCCCCCACGGCTGAAGCCATGGGCCACCCGGCCGGTTGGGTGCGTGTTCCCTCCCTTACGGTCGGGGCGCGGAAAAACGCCATCTGAGCGAGGCGGCGTGTTAGCGCGGGTCGTTGTCTTGGACGCCGAGGAAGGTCTTGTAGGGGTCGTCGGTCGGCTGACGGTACTTGGTGATTAGTTTCCTGACGCGCGGCTGATTGGGGTCTATTTCCAATGATCGGTGCCAGTGCTCCAGCGCGTTGTCGCGGAGGTCGGCGCGCGTTTCGTCCTTGAGATAATCGATCATCGCGATCGCGCCGAGCCCGACGTGCGCTTTCGGCAGACGCTCATCGTAGGAGAGCGCGTCGAGGAACGAGTCGGCCGCCTTGTCAAACTCCTGCAATCGCATCAGGCAGTAGCCCAACCCCTCGTGCGCCGGGGCGAAGGACGGGTCCATCTGCGCCGCCTGCTCAAGCGTGGCACGCGCGATCTTCAATCGCCCCTGCTCCATATACGCGCCGGCCATGTTGACCAGGACGTGCGGCTGATGGTTGTCGCGCTCCAGCGCTGCCTGATACGCGGCGATGGCTTCGTAGTGTTTGTCCTGCCCGTCGAGGACGACGCCGAGGTTGACGTAGGCGTGCGGCCTGTCCGGGTCGATGTCGATGGCCGTGTGGAATCGCTCGATGGCCAGCCGGCCTTCGCTCATCTCCTGGTAGCAAACGCCCAGGCTCAACTGCGCGTCGTAGTGGTCCGGGTCCAGGTCGACAGCGGCGAGGTAGACTTCGACCGCGTCCTTGAGACGCCGCGTGACGTGATAGAGCTTGCCCAGGCTGAAGGTGTCTTTGAAGGAAGTCGGGTTGGCGTTGACTGCTTTTCTAAACGCCTCGATCGCCTTTCCGATTTCGCCCATGCGGCGATAGATGTCGCCGATGTTGGAGTGTGCCTCGGCCATTCGCGGGTCGAGTCGGGCGGCCTCCTCGAACTCGGCCAATGCCGCGTCGAGATCGTCGGCGGCGAGGTGTTGCTCGCCGCGCTCCACGCTGCGGCTTGCTTGATAAGTTTTTACTTTCGCCCTGACGGCGCGACAGCCTGTCCCAGCGATCAAGGCCGCGCCGAACACGCCCAGGCATGCGTAACGCCCGATCGGGATTCCGCGCAGCCTGCGTGCCTGAGAAACGAGAACGGTGGGCTCGAGCGACAAGGTCGGTTCAGTCTCTATGACGCTTACACGCATTATGGACACACCCCGCGCCGGTGGTGTGTCGTCGGCAACCCAAGAGTGCGGGTTGATTTCCCAACATTCGCACATACCATATACCATGATCGCGGCCATGATCCAAGCGGGGCAAGCCGACAAACCGGAGACACCTGTTGCTACCACGCATTTTGCTTGCCGTACCGGTCTTCAACGAGGCGCGGTACGTGCTCGGCGTCCTGAACGAGGCTCACCGCCTTGCGGACGATATTCTGGTCATCGACGATGGTTCGACCGATTCCACACCGAATCTGCTCGCAGACCAGCAGATTGCGGCGGTCATTCGCCATGCGGAGAACCGTGGGTACGGTGCCAGCCTGGCCAGTGCGTTCGCGTACGCGGCGGGGCGAGGCTACGACTGGCTCATCAGCATGGATTGCGACGAGCAGCACGAGCCGGCCCTCATCCCGGAATTCGCAGCGGCGGCGGCGAGAGACGAGCATGACATCATTAGCGGGTCGCGCTACTTGAGGGTCTTCGACGGTGACGACGCGCCGCCGCCGGATCGGCGCAGGATCAACGCCCGAATTACCGCAACGCTCAATGCCCGGCTCGGGTTCGGGATGACCGATGCGTTTTGCGGCTTCAAGGCGTACCGCGTTGCGGCGCTGAGGCACTTCACGATAACGGTTCCCGGCTATGCGATGCCGATTCAGTTGTGGGTGCAGGCGTGGTGTGCGGGGTTGCGTGTCACGGAGATCCCGGTGCGGTTGATTTACAACGATCCGACGCGGCACTTCGGCGGCATGTTGGACGATCCCACGGAACGGTTCGAGCACTACATGCGCGTGCTCGAAGCGGAACTGGCTGACGATGCTTGCGTGTCGTTCGGTTCGCGCACGTGCGGTGCGACCAATTCCTGAGTATTTCTTGCCCACGGGCTTTGGGTTTCCGATGCGCAATGAGTGACTCCGATGTTGGATTTCTCGCGACTCAAAACGCCGCCTTGCGACGGCGACGTGCTGATCGAGCCGTCCGCCAAGCACCTCGTCGGGCTTGCGGAGTCCAACCACGCCGTACTCGATACCTACGACTTCGCCGTTCTGGATCGTAACGTCGGCGACCTGCGCCGCGGTCTGCGCCGAACGCTTTGCGCTGCGTGCGACGGACCCATCATCCTCACGGGGCACCAACCCGATTTCATCCACGCCGGTGTGTGGGCCAAACACGTTGTCGCCTCACGCCTGGCAAGCGCGTTCGGCGGGAAAGCGGTGAACTTCGTCGTAGACAGCGATGCTCCGAGCAACACCGTCCTCGAGGTGCCGACCGCGACCGAGAGCGGACACATCGTCAAATCGGTTCGCTACGCGCGGATGGCTCACGGAGTGCCGCACGAGTGCATTGCGAGACTCGATTCGGCGGAGTCACGGTCGTTTGAAAACGCGGTCCGCGAGTTGCTGGGCAGCCACTACCGGCCGTCGCGCATGCCGGATTACTTCGACGCGATGTCGGCCGCGGCGGATGCGCGCGACTGGGTGGATCAAATGGTGGCGGCCAGGCGCTCGGTGGAGCGCGCGTTCGGCGTTGAGATGATCGAGCATCGGGTGAGCCGCGTGTGGTTCGGACCGTTCCTGGGCGATCTGTTGGTTAACGCACCGCGGTTTCGCGAGTGCTACAACCGGGCGCTGGCCGACTACCGCAGTCTCAATCGAGTTCGGAACCCCAACCGGCCAATTCCGGACTTGGCGGTCGAGGGACGGCGATGCGAATTGCCCGTCTGGGTGTACCGTCCGGGCGGGGCTCGGCGAAGGTTGTTTGTGGCCGTCGAAGGCGATCGACTGAGTCTCTACGCCGACGCCGAACTGTTCGGAGAGGCTTCCGTCACGCGCGTTCGAACGTGGGACGGCGCGAGCGCGGTGCTCGAAGACATGGATGGCTACGTGTTCAGGCCCCGAGCGTTGAGCTTGACCGCGTGGGCGAGAGTGTTCGTCGGCGACCTGTTCATTCACGGAATCGGCGGCGCCAAGTACGATCGCATCACCGATGGTCTGATCCGCCGATACTACGGTGTCGAGCCACCGGCGATGGCGTGTGTCTCGGCGACGCTCCTGATGGATTTGCCACACGACGGAGCGGATGAGTCGATGTTGCGCGCGGCCGAGCAGCGTGTGCGCGACGTGCGGTACAATCCGCAGCGGCACGTCGCAAGGACGCAGCAGACCGAGTCACTCATCGCCCGGCGCCACCGGGCTGTCGAACTGTCCGGCGAGTTGGGCACGCGTGCCCGTCGGGATCGCGTGCGCCGCGGCGACACCTTTCGGGAGATTCGGGCGATCAACGACGATCTGAACGCGGCTGATCCTTCGGTGGCTGCCGTCGCCCGACGGCATGCCTGCGATGTCGCGCATCGGTTGGTGGAGAATCACATCGCCCGGCGGAGGGATTACTTTTTCGCGATGCTCGACGGGAGTCGTCTCGCACGCCTGCACGACAGGTTGGCGTCGGCGGTGGATAATGCGGTATAGTATGGTCCGTAGCATCACGATGAACCCAGGAGACCACGACCATGGCGGATGAACAGAAAGCGGATGACGCACCCAAGATCATCATCGACTCCGATTGGAAAGAGGAGGCGTCGGCCGAGAAGGCAAAGCTGGAGGAGGAAGCGGCCGCCGCGGGTTCGCAAGGACCGATTCCAGAGCCCGTACTCCTCGAGTTAATCAACATGGTCGCTATCCAGGCCTCGATCGGACTCGGCGGATACAGGTCGCCCGCCGGTGAGACGTTGCCGCCCGATCTGGCAATGGCCAAGCACTACATCGATCTGATCGAGCTTCTCAAGGAAAAGACCACCGGCAACACGACCGACGACGAGGTCAAGATGTTCGACGGCGTGTTGCATGAGTTGCGCATGCAGTACGTTCAGGCAGTCTCGGGCGTGCCCGCCGGATAGTCCGCAACGGGCAGCGCCGAACTCGAGTGAACGAAGTAGATGATCTTCCTGCCGATCCGAACGGAGATGGTCGCCCGGCGTACGCCGATGGCGAACTACGCGCTGCTTGCGGCGAACGGGATGATGTACTTGGTGTTCAACATCGTACACAACCCCGCGCTCCGCGCGTTCCACGACCGACACCTGGTTTTGCACGGCGATTGGCCCGTGCTGCATCAGTACTTCACCTATCAGTTTCTCCACGCCGATCTCTGGCACCTCGGCGGGAATATGCTCTTCCTCTGGGTGTTCGGAAACAGCGTGAACGCGAAGTTGGGCAACGCGGCGTACGCCCTATTCTATCTGGCGGCGGGCGTGTTTGCGGCGCTCACTTTTACCGTGGACTCCACGGACGCCCTGCTGGGCGCGTCCGGGGCGATCGCCGGCGTGACCACCGCGTATCTTGTGCTGTTTCCGCGCAGTCGCGTTACGGTGCTGTTCGTGTTCTTCTTCATCACGTTCTTTGAAGTACCCGCAATGGTCCTCATCGGCGTGAAGGTTATTCTGTGGGACAACATCTTCGCCCCGAGTATCGGCGGCGCGGGAAACGTGGCCATCTCGGCGCACCTCGGCGGGTATGCGTTCGGCTTCGTGGCTGCGGGGATCATGCTTGCGGTGCGCGCCGTTCCGCGTGACCATTTCGACATGCTGGCGCTGCTCGACCGCTGGAACCGTCGGCGACAGTTTCGCTCCGTGATGAGCGATCCCAACGCTCAGCGACAGGCGGTGTACGGCACGGTGGCCCGTCCCGCCGCGCCCACCCCGCAGGAGCAACGCGTCGAGGATCAACGACTTGACCGGATCACCGACCTGCGCGGTCAAATCGGCGAGATTCTGGATCGCGGTGACGTCAGTGCGGCCGCATCCGCCTACGAGGAACTGATCGCCATCGATCCGAACCAATGCCTGCCCGCACAACAGCAGGTGGTGGTAGCGCGGGAGTTCTACTCGACCGGCCGGCCGCCGCAGGCAGCGAGTGCGTTCGAGAGATACCTCAGTAGTTACCGGTCGGGTTACGAGGCGGACGAGATACGCATGCTTCTGGGAATCATCTACGCTCGGGATCTGCAGCAGTACGGCACGGCCGAAAAGTATTTGCAAGAGGCGTTGCGACGGCTGACTGACGCGAGCCGGCAGTCACAGTGTCGTGAGTGGATCGCGTTCGCAAAGACTGCGATGGGGAACGCCTGAGAAATGTCCGAGCTAGCATACGTCAATGGAACGTTCTGCGACCCCGCGGACGCCACCGTGTCGATCAACGATCGCGGCTTCCAGTATGCCGACTCGGTGTACGAGGTCATCGTCGCGATCGGGTCGGAGCCGTTTCGCATGACCGAGCATCTCGAGCGGATGCGCCGCGGATTGGAGGCGATCGGGCTCGACCTCGAGCCCCACGGCATCGATCTCGAGCGCATCATCCGCGAAGGAATCGAGCGGGCCGGTTTCGATCGCACGATGGTGTACCTTCAGGTTACGCGCGGCGTTCAGCCGCGGGCTCACGTCTACCAGGATGGCCTCGTTCCCACGATCGTGGCTACCTTCCGCCCCAAACCGGTTGTGGACGCCGGCGTGCGGGCTCGCGGCGTCAGCATCATGACGATCGACGACACGCGCCGCACCGAGTGCAAGATCAAGGCTACTTCCCTGCTGCCAAACGTGCTGGCGGTCAGCCAAGCGCGCCGGGACGGATACCACGACGCGGTCTTCGTCTCCCCATCGGGAGAGGTTCGCGAAGCGTCGTCGTCCAACGTGTTCGCCGTTCGGGGTGGCGGGCTGGTCACACCGGTGCGCGACGCGTCGATCCTCCACGGCATCACCCGTCAGTACATCCTCGAATGCGCCGAGCGGATGGACCTGCCCCTCATCGAGGGCACGTTGACCGTTCCCGACCTCGAATCGGCCGACGAAGTGTTCCTGTCCAGCTCGGTCATCGACATCCTCGCGGTCACCAAAGTGAACGACAAGACCATCGGCACCGGCAAGCCCGGCCCCTTGACCGCCCGACTGTACAAGACTTTCCTCAAAGGCCTCCCGGGCAGCGCCTAACACGTCACCGGGCAGGCACACAGACCGACGGAAACACTGGTCGGAGCGTGAATCAGCAAGGCTTCGACACGCGCGCCACACAGGACCCGCACGATCAACACGCTCGTTTGAATCTCTGTGACAACCGTTTCCGCGGCTACGCTCGGGGCGAGAACCTCGGTTGGATCAACCTGGACGACGCCGTCCATTTCGTCTGCTTGGGACCAGACTGCCCCGCCGGTGACGCAGCCTGCGACGGAGTGATTGGGCTGCTCGGCAATGCGCTCCGCTTTCTCATACCCCACGTCGACGTGGCGACACATGCCGGCAGCCGGGTCGGCGGTCAGGGCGCATTTGAGGCGTTTCGCCGCCTCCCGCGTGCCGTCGGCGACAGATCATGAACGTGCCCAGCGCAAGAAGCATCGCGGCGGCTGGTTCGGGCATGACGGCGATGACGAACGGGTCGCCGCTCTTGATGGTGAGTGGGGAGGAGTCCATGTCGAAGATAATCACGTTGGCCGGCAAGCTCCACGTGCCGATGGCGTCTGACGGCGAGAGCGTCAGGGTGGCGAATTGCACGGCGACGCCGTCCGGGACTTCGATGGCAACGGAGGGGCCGATCATGGCGATGGCAGCCGGATTGGGGAGTTCTTCATTGATGAGGAACAATCCGGGGTCGTGCATGACTTCCGGGGTCCAGGAAAAGTCGATCGGATTCAATGCCTGCCAGGCGTCGCTGTTGTTATCGAACTCGAACGCGAGGCAGCAGACCTGGAGATAGAGGCCTGGATTTGACGTCAGGAAAATCGCGACGTCGGTTGCTTCGTGGACGGGAATCTCCGTCGGGTCGAGAGTGATGTTGACGTCGGCGGTGCTCGTGGACGCGCACAGTGTCAGGACGGAAGCGACGATGAACCTCGATGTTTGCATGGCGGCATCCTCCGGGCTTGCAGGCGGCCGGGCGTCATTGTAACCGTCCCGCGGGCTGCGTTTCAAGGCAATAGCGTCATCGAGAGTCCTTTGTGCGCGGTTGGCGGGTGAAACCCGCCCTACGAATTGGTGCGATTGGGTGGGGCGCAGCGGGCGCGCCACCTGCAAGGGGTGACGCCACAATTGGCGTATGTGTGTGCGCGCGTCGTGGGCAGAATCACGGGGTGGGGATGAAGTCCTTGAAGACGGTCCTTGAAGCGGTGGCTTCCACGAGGACGATGCGGATTTCGTAGTCGGAAGTGACGAACGTGCGCGCGCACTCGCCGAGGGAGTTTGTCAGGAAGATGGTTCTCTCCCAGACGCCGGGCTGATCGGGCAGCTCGGCGAAGGTCCCGCCGCCGAAGCGTTCTCTGTAGAGCGCGTTCTGTTCTCCGTCGACGATGGTGGTCGGCTCGCGTCCCTGGAACATGGGAATCGTGGTGACGCTCTCGATGCCCAGCGGGGCGGTGACGCGCGCCCGGACGATGAGGGCACAGTTCTCACCGTCGTACCGATAGGAAACCTCGTCGATCGAGGGGAAGCCTGTCGGGACAATGCCGTTGTGCAGGAGGTACATGCCGCGCGTGACTGCGCTGACGAGTTTGGAGCCATCATCGTTGAAACGGACGGCGCTGAACCCGGGGCTGGGGCTATCGTTAAAGCGATCAGAGCCGACGAGGCGGATTGCGGGTTCACCGACCCGGTTGATGTAACCGTAACCGGATGAGAGGCCGGATTCAGCGTTCGAGCGGACATAGGCGAAGTTGCCGTCGTCGGAGAGGGCGAGCGCGGCGAGCGTCGAGACGCCGTCGGTGATCTCGTGTCGGGTGGTGCCCCCGACGTCCTGGACGTAGCAATTGGCGACGGCGAAGAGCGTCTCGGCACGGACGCAGTATCCGAAGCGGCTTCCGTCGTCGGTCATGTTGAGGTTTCGCGGCCCGGGGTTGTCGGTGATGAGGGTCTGCTTTTGCAGCGCGGGCGCTGATGACAGGCCGGTACCGACGTAGATGGGGTCAACAACTCGGTTGAGCACAGGTTCAAAGATCGACGGCATGACGGTCCAGGTGCTGGCGTCGGCGGAAATGTCGATTTCGAAGACGATTTCGCGCGCCGTAAAACCGTTGACCTCGAACGATCCGCCGCCGGCCATCTGCACGGGGGTGACGGGGCTGGTGTTGAGATCGGCGAAGAAAACGCGCGTGCCGCAGAAGTCGACGAAGACGAGTTGCGAACCGTCATCGGAGATGCGAAACGTGCCGGAGGAGCATGTGTGGCCGAGGTCCGATTCGTTGAACAGGAGTTGGCCCGCGGCGCCGGGCGTGGCCCGCTGGAACGTGGTGTCTTGGATGTTCTCGAACACGGCGACGGAGCCGTCGAGGTTGGTGCGGACAACGAGCCCGCGATTGAGGCTTTGGTTGGTGACGGCGGAGCGCAACGCACCGGTTCCGTCGGTATTAACCACCCAGAGTTGTGTCTGCGGGTCACCTTCGACGTTCGGAAACTCGTCGAAGAGGGTAAACCAGACGCGCGACCCGTCGCCGCTGACGGAGTAGCTTCTGGGTGCGTAGCCCGCAGGTGTCACCGAGCTGACACTCGGATCGACGCCGGGGCCGGCGATGAGATGTTCGGCGCCTTGTTGCGTGATGGTCGCCAGCGTGAACGCGGGCTCGGGCACGACTGGCGGGTCAACGATCCCGCCGCCCGTGTCCGTGGGATCGCCGGTCGTACCGTCGTCGGGAGGTGGGTCTTGCGTTTGATCGTCCGGGGGCGTGGCGTCGGGAGTATCGGGGTCGGGCGCGATGTCCGGGGGGCTGTCGCTGACGTCAAGCTCATCCGCGGGATCGGTCAGGTTGATGAAAACCTCGATGAAGTCGTTGGACCCGTCGTCGTCGGTGTCGCCGGTGAGCGGCTCGGTGCCGAGGACGAAGGCCTCGATGGTGTCGGGGATGCCGTCGCCGTCCGTGTCGGGATCGCCCAGTGCTGTAAGGTCAGCAGGTTCCGCACAAAAGGCTTCGAAGTCCGCGTCGCGCTCGATGATCGGCGGCAGGTCACCGCCGCGGCTTCCGTAGAGCCGCTGGATGGCGTCGATGTCGTTGGTCGTCAGGATGTCGACGGCACCGCTGTAGGCGGGGGCCATGACGGCGTCGGGGTCCAGGCTGTGTTCGAGCCCGAGGGCGTGTCCGAGTTCGTGCAGCAAAACGGTGAAGAAGTCGAACGAACCGTCGCCGTCCGTGTCGGCCCAGTTTTCGGCGGCGCAGAGGTGAACCTGTCCCGGTCGAGGTGACCCGGGGAAGAAGGCGTGGCCGAGATTGCCGCCGGATCCGTCGAAGGGGAAGGCATCGCCGTGTTGGAGAGTGGAGAAGGAGATTTCGATGTCGGCCTCGGCGCCGTCGTCGACCTCAGCAAAGGACAGCGATGACGCTGCTGCCCACAAGGCGAACGCGCTGGTGGCGATTTCAGCCTGTTCGGTGTCGGTCAGGGAGATGGTTGACGGGGCTATTCTCCAAGTCAACTCGGATTCCTGCCATCGCGCTTGCTCACGGAAACAGATGATCTTCGCGGGCTGGCGGGCGAACTCGTCGTAGCACGCGATGGCGATTGCCCCGCAGTCGGATCCTCGGGGCTCTACCGCGACGAGCGTTATGTCGTCGTCCGTCTGGTTCGTGGGAGTTGCGGGACACCCTGTCAAGAGAAGCAACCCCGCGGCGACTGATACGAATCCTGCTCGTGCGGACATCGTGGAACTCCAAATTTGCAAGACGCTGAAGACCTGACACCGGAAACAAGAAACCTGGTCCGAGCGCCCGGACTCTCGCTTGCCGCTACGGGGATTAGAACGACTCTGTGTCGTCGCTGCAACCAGGATGCCGGTATCCCATCCGTCACGGGGGCGTGGCCACCCTCGTCGGCGCGGTTGAAATAGTGGCGCCCCACTTGATGGGCGCTGGCGCGCGGTTTGTGGGAGCCTGGGTGAATGGACGTGGCTACTATTCACTCAAGCGGGAGGCTTGCCCTTGGATCGCGACGTGCCGATGCATCGGATGTCCGAAGCGTCAGCCCTCGTGTCGACCACCTCCCCCTCCGAGTGGTAACGTCACGAGGCGTGAAGCGCGGTCGTTGTTCGGCAGTGCTTGACCTGCTCCAGCACGCCAGCCGCGACATCTGCGCCGTCATCGATTCGTTCGAACGGCTGCCTATTCCCGCCTTCACTTTCGTCGGGCGTTCTGCTTTTGTGGGATGGTAGTGAAACAGCCGTCCGGGAGGTGGGACGCGTCCCACCTCGGCGCGAGACGACCTTGGGAGGAACGCAAGACGCCGAGGCCGTTCACTCTCAACCGCGAACCGCGTCCCAACGCTCGGCGATCATCGTCCACCCGTCCTGGCGCAGAGTCAAAGTGTGTCTCAGCCAGACGCAACTCAGGGAGCCGAAGTCGATGAGAAGTCGTATCGCAACAACTCGTCTTGCAGTCCTTGCTGCCGTTCTGACAGCCAGCCTCGGTGCCCAGGCACGCCCGAGACCCCAACAGGATGAGTTTGTCGCTCAGGTTCGGGAGTTGGTCCAGCTCGACCTACTTGGTTCGATCGATGCAAAACAGTGGGCAGCTCTCGGCCTGAATGCACTCGAAACGAATCGCCACAAGGACGCGGTAGGCTTCTTCACGAAAGTCTACCAGGAGATTGGCGATTCGTCGAAAGTGTCGGCGAAAGCCAAGTGCCTGATAGCTGCCATCATCGGTGTGCATTATGCCCGCCAAGGCGACTACGGGGTGGTTCGCAGTCGGGCGCGCGGGAGTCGTAGCTCTGCCTATTGGCTCGGACTTGCCGAGAATCACATGAATGAAGATACCAAAGATCGTGTCCTTCCGGTAGGCGTGTATGACCCGATTTGACCGGGGCGGTATCGTCGGCCGTCGACCGATGGTGGTCTGGAGGACGGCTGATGAAATCCAGGAAGAGGCAGGTGATTCCTGCCCGGCTTGAAGCGGGGCGGC
>JAJDDR010000458.1 GCA_029260255.1 Phycisphaerae bacterium | reverse complement strand
CCTCGATCCCTCGATCCCTTCCCCCGGTTCTCTCCCCCGTTTCCCCATTCCCGACCCTGTAAACGCCTGATCCGTTCAAAACCGTTGAAAACCAGATCAGACCGCGCGTTATTACCGTGCGGGGACACTATCCGTACAGCGCAGAGTGGTCAGAACCGCGCCCGTCAGGAAGCGGCCTCGTGCGCATGAGGCGTTTGCGAAGGTTCGGCGTCGCTCCGTAACAGTCGCGGTTCTGCCATGCGCCGTCCCCCCGACTGACAGCAACACCCGCGCGCCGAGAGAACAACGCACCATGCGCAATAGAAGAACATCGAGCACCCACCAAACCATCGATTCCAACGCAACAACGCGGTTTCCGCGCGCAGGCGAACACGTTGAATTACCAAACAAACCCATTTGAAAGTCACACTGGAATCCCGGCCGCGTCGCCTCGGGGTATCGCCGGCTCCCCCGCTTGTGGTAATCTCCCGCCCAGCACAATTTGGAGAACCGACGCAATGAAGATCCAGTTTCTCGGCGCCAACCGGCAAGTAACCGGCTCACGATACCTCATCGAAGGCGGCGGCCTGCGCCTACTCGTCGACTGCGGCATGTTTCAGGAGCGAGCGTTCACCGCGCGAAACTGGGAGTCGTCCCCGATCCCGCCCGAGACGATCGACTACCTGCTCCTGACCCACGCCCACCTCGACCACTGCGGGCTGATCCCCAAACTGGTGGCTGACGGATTCGACAAGCCCATCCTCACAACAGGCCCCTCGCGCGAACTCGCCGAGATCATCCTCACCGACTCCGCCCACATTCAAGAGGAAGACGCCAAGTACAAACGCAAACGCCACGCACGCGAGGGTAGAACCGTCGCCCACCCCGTCGTCCCGCTCTACACCGCAGAGGACGTCGAACAGACCCTCCGCCTCGTCCGCGCCACCGAGTACAGCAAGCCGGTGACGCTCAACGACAACGTCTCCGTCACCTTCCACGACGCCGGCCACATCCTCGGCTCAGCCATGCTCGAACTGAAGATCAACGAGAACGGCGAGTCGCGAACCGTCATCTTCTCCGGCGACGTCGGACAGTGCGACAAACCGATCATCCGCGACCCGACCATGCTCGACCACGCCGACTACATCGTTATGGAGTCCACCTACGGCGACCGCGACCACAAAAAAACCGAAGCCGTCGAGGATCAACTCTGCGACGTCATCAACAACGCGGTCGCCGCCGGCGGGAACATCCTCATCCCCACCTTCGCCGTCGAACGTGCCCAAGAGTTGATGTACCACCTCGGCCGCCTCTTGTATGACGACCGCATCCCCAACCTCATGGCCTTCCTCGACAGCCCCATGGCCGTCAACGTCACCGACGTCTTCCGGCGGCACCGCTACTGCATGGACGCCGAGGCGCATGCGATCCTCGACTCCGGAGAGGAACTCCTTCGATTCCCCGGTCTCAAACTCGTACGCAGCACCGCCGAATCCAAGGCCATCAACCGCATCAACGGTTCCTGCATCATCATGGCCGGCTCCGGCATGTGCACGGCCGGGCGCATCAAACATCACCTGGTCAAGAACGTCTCCCGGCCGGAGTGCACCGTCGTCATCGTCGGCTACCAGGCCAACGGCACGCTAGGCCGCCAACTCGTCGAGGGCAAGCGCAGCGTTCGGATCCACGGCGAGGAGCGCGAAGTCAACGCGACGATCGAGCAGATCCACGGATTCTCCGCCCACGCCGATCGCGCCGGTCTCCTCAGCTGGCTGGGCAACTTCAAAAACGCGCCGCGCCGCGTCTTCCTGTCGCACGGTGAGGAAAGCTGCGCCGAGAAACTTGCGAATGAGATCCGATCCAAGTGGGGTTGGAGTGTCGAGGTCCCCGAGTACAAGGACGAGTGCATGCTGAGTTGAGCGGATCCGCTACCGCTCGACAACGTCGACCAGCTTGGATACGCTTATGACGGCCGAGCGCATCACCAGAACGCGCTGCCGGTTGGGGGAGACGCCGTTGTCGCGCGACTCGCTGATGTACACTTCCTTCGTCGCGTGGCCGTCACGGCAATCATGAACGTCCGCATCATCGAGCATGAAACCCGCTTCATCCACGCCGACCAGCCGGCCGAGATAGACAATGGAGCCGCCCGTATCGAGCACAACGAAGTGGGTCAGAAATTCGTCAAACGCTGCATTCACGTGTCGCCTGATGCTTCCTCTTGGTGCCGTCGGTTGATGCGCCCGCGTCTTGGCTCTATAGTCAAACGGCTACGAATGCAGCCGTCAACCTGATGTGCGAGATCTCCCGTGGGGCATGAGATGTTTCGACGATTGACCGTGACGCGCGTGATCGTGATTGCCGCCATGCTCGCGATGGGTGCGGTCTCCGCCCGCGCGGACCAGGTCGAAGATGAATACCTCCGCCGTTCGCGGGCGTTGACCAACAGCGACGTCCGCGGCCATCTCGACTTGGCCAAGTGGTGCAAGGAGAAAGAGCGATGGAGCCTGGTCGCCGACCAGTGCAACCTGATTCTCCGCATGGAACCCGGCAACGCCCAGGCCAAGCTGCTCCGCGACATCGCCCGAAGCTACCTCGAAAAGGACCAGCGTGGTGACCGACCGCCGGGTGCCGATCCAGGGTCACCGGCCGGCGGTGGCAAGCTCCCGCGATTGCTGACCGACGCCGAGGTCCAGCGAATCCGCCGGGCGGAGTTGCACGTCAGCGGCCCCGAGCGCGCCAGGGTAAAAGTGGGTCGACAGGCGATGTTGGATTTCCTGGACGCCATGGAGACCGCCGGGAACTTCCCCTACGGCAAGAAGGATTTCTTTCGCCTGTCGCCGATCGAGAAGGCTCGCCTCATGCTCCGATACGGCGGCGACGCGTTCGCCGAGAAGATCGAGGTTGCCACCGACCCGGATCGCATACGCGGCTTTGAACGCGACGTTACGCCGATCGTCGCCGGCGGCTGCGCCAGCGTCGAGTGCCACGGAGGCGGCGGACCCGGCAAGTTCCAGATTTATGGAGGCCGCCGGTTGCGTGGAAACACGCTTTACACCAATTTCTTCTTTCTGCACGAGTACAAGGTGGGAGAGCACTCGGTCATCGATCGGAACAACGTCCGGGAGAGTCTTCTTCTCACCTACGGCTTGCCCCCCAGCCCCGGCGACAGCAAACTGAATCACCCCACGACGATTCGCCCCGTCTTTGCAGACACCGACGACCGCGCCTATCGGGCGGTGCACGACTGGCTTGCCACGCTGACCATCGAGCGGCCGGATTACGGCATCGATCCCAAAGTCGCCCCCGCGCCGTGACGCCGCGCGCGCTCCCGACGCGTTCGTCATTCGAGACACGTGGAACGGTCCACCCCACCTGATACTCGCGGCGAGTCGGGCGGTGCTACACCCAGCCACGCAGCTTGCACGCCTCGGCGACACGCGAGACGGAAACCAGATACGCCGCCACGCGCATGTGGACCTTCTCCTTCTGGCTCATCGCGTAAACCACCTGGAAGGCGTCGGTCATTTTCCGATCCAGTTGCGTGTGAATGTCGTCCAGAGTCCAGTAGTAGTTGTACGTGTTCTGCACCTGCTCGAAATACGACACCGTCACGCCGCCGGCGTTCGCCAAGAAGTCCGGAATCACGAAGACGCCCTTCTCGAACAGGATCTTGTCCGCTTCCGGCGTGGTCGGCCCGTTGGCCAGTTCGCACGAAATCTTGGCTTTGATCCTCCCGGCGTTGTCAGCCGTGATCGCGTTCTCCAGCGCCGACGGATAAAGAACGTCGACATCCAGCTCCAGCAGGTTTTCGTTGCTGATCGGGTCTGTACCGGGTAACCCCGCGACCCGCCCCGTCTCCAGCTTGTGGTGGATGGCCTTCTGCGGGTCGATGCCGGTCTTGCTGATCACGCCGCCGCCCGAATCACTGATCGCGACCAGCGTGCCGCCGCCGAGGAGCTCCTTGTGCAACGACGCCGCGAACTGCCCCGCGTTACCGAACCCCTGAATGGCGTATGTCGCCTTCGCCGCGTCGATTCCTAGCACCTTGGCCGCCTCGCGCACCGTGTAGACGCCGCCGCGCGCCGTCGCGTCGCCGCGACCCTGACTGCCGCCCAGCGGAATCGGCTTGCCCGTGATCATTCCCGGGTGCTTGTGACCGACGATCGTCTCGTACTCGTCCATCATCCACGCCATGATCTGCGGCGTCGTGTAAACGTCCGGCGCGGGAACGTCCTTGTCGACGGCCAGGTACGGAGCCGCCGCACGAATGTACGCCCGCGCCAACCGCTCCTTCTCACCGTCCGACATCTCCTTCGGATTGCACGTCACGCCGCCCTTGCCGCCGCCCAGCGGAATGTCCACCACCGACGTCTTCCAGGTCATCCACGCCGCGAGTGCCCGAACCGTGTCGATCGTCTCATCGGGGTGCCAACGCAGTCCGCCCTTGGTCGGTCCGCGCGAAGCGTTGTACTGCACGCGGTAGCCGTGAAAAATACGCGTCTCACCGGTGTCCATCTTGACCGGCAGCGTGAAGCGGAATTCTCGCATCGGCGAACGCAGTAAGTCGTGGGTGGCCTTGTCCAATCCCAGGATTCCGGCAGCTTCATCAAGCTGGGCTTGGGCAATCTTGAACGGGTTCAGTTCCGGCATCGGGGTAATCTCCTTGTTTGCCGCCCGGCCGATCGCCGGCGGTCGTTTCCAGGTGGGGGGCCGCCACCAAGCGAGTCATGCTACTCTGTGCTGGCCGATACGCCAAACGACTGGGCGCGTCCAACACACATCTTGCCCGGTCAGCCTCGTCGGCAGGCGATTTCATTGGCAAGCATCGTGCCAGACGCCCCGCCCACGCCGCACAAAAGCGACCCCCATTGCCCCCTCAGCCACACTCCGTTCCGCGCCCACGACCGACGATGACCCGCCCCTCACCCGTCTCCGCCGCGTAACTCGATGCGTCGTCCGCGATTGCCGCGCGCCCCGCCCCGCCCCCGCCGACGCTCCCACACCCGGCGACCGATTCTCAGACCCAAACCCGACGTGCCCCCGCCATGGGCGAGATCGCGCACCGCTGCGGGTAAACGCGCACGCCCGTGACACTCCCGCGCCTCGGAGGGCGTGCATCCCCATACAGGCCGCAGATCGAGTGCCATGCCCGTGCTCGCGTAGGCATGATTCGATGATCCACGCAGAGTGGGTTTCACCCTCCGAACGCCCCCCGTCATTCCGAGCTACGGACCGGCGTAGCCGGCCACGGGCGAAAGAAACGCCGCCGCCCTTGTCATCCCGAGCGCTAGCGAGGGATCTGGCTGGTATGGCGATCCCGCTAGATTCCTCCGGCGCTTCGCTCCGTCGGAATGACAATGGCAGCGTTTCCGGGCGACGGTTTCCTAGGAGCGGAGCGAGGAATCTAGGCACGAGTCGATAGCCACGCACGCGTCGCCATGGCCGACTGCACCCACTCCCGGTGGCATGGGTGTGACCATTCTCTGTGGCATCGTTGGTCAGGGACATGCCGTAGCGCGGGTTCTACCCGCCGCAACCGAGGAAGAAGGCGGGTGGAATCCGCCCTACCCCTGGCATGCCACAATCAATGGTCACACCCCGGTGGCATGCCCACGCTCGCGTGGGCGTGTGTCGACAGGTTCTGGGCGCTAAATAGTCAGGGCATCGCCGCCGGGCGGTGCGGGTTTCGCGCGCAGTGTGCCCGCACAGTAATAACGCGCGGTCTGATCTGGTTTTCAATGGTTTTGAACGGATCGCCCGTTTGCCGGGGCGGGAATGGGGAATAGTGAATGGGGATACGGAGGAAGGGATCGAGGGTGCGGACGCATTCGTCTTGTTCAGATCGAGAGTTTTGGGCGCGGGCGGGGCTGGGGCAGTCTGCCGCCTTCTGTCGTGCGCAGCCACAAAGCCCTGCAAGGGCGTCAGTCACCAGCCAGGGGCGTCAGCCCCTGGGACAAGGAGACACTCCGAAACGACCAAGCCCCGGTCGGGGCGGTAGAAGTCCTGTCGCCCCTGCAGGGGCTTGGGGCTGCTTGGTGACGGGTATACCGAGGGGCTCACGCCCCTGGCTATTGACTGTCGTCCCTGCGGGACTGAGGGTGGCCCGGACACGCGTCGGATACAAGCGACACGCGCAGCATTGCACACGGGTGACCTCTTACTCCCGGACAACGAATCGAGCGAGCGCACCCCAGCGAGCAGACCCGACTCGCGACCGGGAGCCGCGAGATTCAGCAAGCCGAACCTGTCTCGCGATCCGCAACGGTCCACGTCAATACCGTTGACGCTCTTGTCGAATGCGCGGGCATGTTGGGCTTGTATCGCGCGCTCCGTGTGAGTAAAATGCTATCCAACACTATTCGCGCACGGCGGGTGTCGGTGGGTCATCGGCGTTCGCAGGTCTGAGTGACCCACTGCGCCCTCTTTGGCTCACGTTTCCTTCCGGGAAGCCTGTCCGCCAAGGGGCTGTCATGTACGGGGTTTGCGGCGAAAGGAGCTTGAATCATGTCGGGACGCGGACTGCATTATCTTCGGGACCACGTGTTGGTGGTCGTTGTGTGTTGTTATTCGACGTTTGCTTCAGGGGCCAGCGCCTTAGCTGGCGGGGTGGACCTGTTTCGAACGACGCCTGCATTCGACGTGGGCGGTGGGCCACTTGCGGTCGTTGCCTGCGATCTCAACGAGGACGGCATTCCGGACGTCGTGACCGCCGATCAGAACTTCAGCGACATCGCCGTACTGATCGCGGATGGTAGCGGCGGGTTCCTTCCTCAGATTCGGTTTGGCGTCGGGACTTCTCCGCGCGGGGTGGTGTGTGCTGATTTTGATAACGATGAGCACCTTGACGTTATCACCGCAGACTACGACGACTTAAGCATCACGGTCCTTCGGGGGAATGGCGATGGAACGTTTGCGGTCAACGCAATCTCTATCTCAGTTCCGGCTCGCCCCCAGGCGATTGCCGCCGGGTACCTAGACGCGGACGAGTTTCTCGACATCGCCGTGGGCTTGAATAGCAATGTTATCGCGTACCTTGGCGGTGAGAACTTCGCCTTCAGTCAAGCGTACGTAAGCTCGGTGTCTGGGACTTCGCTTGCCGTTGAATTCGTAGACGATGACGAGCACGCTGACATCGTTGCAGTCAGCCCGTCTCCCGCTTCCACGCGTGTGCTCTGGGGAAATGGAGACGGGACGTTTACCGTAATCGGAACCCCACTGAACGTCGGCAGCGATCCCTCATCGGTTGCAGTGGGTGACATGGATCAGGACGAGATTCCCGACATCCTGGTGGCTAACGCCGGTCCCGATACCGTGTCGATTCTGTACGGGCTGGGCTCGCGCCAATTCGAGCAAGCGGTCGAACTCCATGTCGGAGGCGACCCCAGGTCGGTGAGGGCCGTCGATGTCAATGGTGACGACGCTCTTGATGTCTTGACCGCGAACGAGGCATCAAACGACGTGACCGTGCGCCTCGGACACGGTGACGCGACGTTTGATTCCGAAATCAGATTTGGCGCCGGCGACAACGCAAGGGGGCTGGATGTGGGAGACTTCGACCAGGACGGCGCCGCTGATATCGTCACTGCGAACTTCGCCTCAAACGACGTGTCGCTTTTGCTGGGAAAGGGCGACGGGACATTTATCTGGGAGCCGCGGTTTGGAGTTGGAGATTCGCCGCGCAGCGTCACAGCATGCGATCTAAACGGCGATAGCTTTCTCGATCTCGCATCGGCCAACTTCACGACCAACGATGTATCAGTTCTCATCGGACGTGGAGACGGGAGCTTTGCTCCGGAAGTGCGGTATTTCGCCGCGGAAGGTCCGATCGCGATTTCGTGTGCCGATGCGACTGGCGACGGGAATCTCGATCTGACGGTGGCCAATCAACACTCCAACGAGGTGTCGGTTCTCATTGGCGCCGGAGACGGAGCATTCGCCGCCAAGCCTCGGTACACGGTGGGAACGAGCCCACTTGATGTCACCCTGTGCGACCTTGATGAGGACGACAACCTCGACATCGTCACTGCCAACAACAGTGGGGCAGTCTCCGTTCTCTTCGGGTTGGGCGACGGGTTCTTTCTACCGGAAGTAAGGGTCGACAATGGCTCATTTCAGGCGATCAGTTGCGCGGACATGAACGGTGATCAACACAATGATCTTGTGTACACTTTCGGCAGCAGCTTCCGCGTGACGCTGGGTAACGGCGACGGAACCTTCGTGACAAACCACTTTTCCACCAACGGTCTGATCAGCACGATAACAGACGTGGTTGTCGTATCCATCGACGGCGACGCCGGTCTGGATGTTGTCTTAACGTCCGACAGTTTCGGTTCATGGAGCGCCTTCCACGGAAACGGGGACGGGACGTTGGGGTTTATTGAGAGTCATTCACTAACGTCCAATCCGCGCGCCTCGGCGGTTCTCGACGTTGATTCTGACGGTTTTCAAGATATCGTGTTCGCCGTTCGGGCGAGTGACGATGCGGCGGTCTATCTGGGACACGGTGACGGGACTTTCGACGATCCGCGGCGCTTCGGCGTGGGTGAAGAACCCTGGGCGATAACAGCGGGCGATGTGGACAACGACGGCGACGACGATTTGATTGTGGCCAACATCACTTCGAGCAGTTTGAGCATCTTGTTCAATACTACGGTCGAAGGCCCTGCGTTTCCTGACGACGTGGACGGGGATGGCGTTCTTGACGCTGAGGACAACTGCCCGCTTACTGCCAACGACGGGCAGTTTGATTTTGACCTGGACGGGATCGGGGACGCATGTGACCCGGACATCGACAATGATGACGTTCCTAACGGACAGGACATCTGTGATTTCACTCCCATCGGTGCGGAAGTTGATTTCGACGGGACCATCGACGGGGACATAGATGGAGACTGCGACGCGGACTTGGTTGATTTCGGGATGTTTCAGGCGGGATTCACTGGTCCCAATCCGTGAGGCTCCACGCAACGGTACGCTAGTGTAGTGTCTCAGGTTGATGACGCTTTCCTGAACCGAGCCGCGCCCATCAGGAAGCGGTTGACAGCAACATCGGCACCCCGCGCACATCCGCTCCCTTCTCACGGTCGCGGCTCGGTTCATCCCGTCCCATCGAATGACGCGTGCCGGAGCACTGGTGTGTGTCGCCCGAACTTCCTGCGTGCTAGGCAGTTCATACGCCCGACCGGCTGAAAACCGGGTAGGAACCGAGGACGGTTGCCCGGTAATCTGAGAATCAGCACCGGGAGAACCGGGGCGTCTGGCAGTGATTGCGCGCGGGGTCGTGTCGCCGTGCGGCAAGATGCTTCGCTACGCTCAGCATGACGAGCCACGGGGTGCCGTGGGGGCGGGTGCAGCGCAGCGCCGGGGGCGGCGACGGTCCCTTTTGTCGCGGGGATGGTGGGTTATCGATCGGTTGTTGGGTTCGACCCCTCGCTCGCGATCGGAGCACTGATTGGGCGGTTCGCTGTTGCGCGATTGTGGGATCGAGTGCGACGGTCTTGAGCCCATGGCCCCGTTCCATTCCTCCCTCCGTGTTCGCAGTGCCCTCTTTGGTTCAACTCTCCAATCGTCACTCCGCGATCCGCAATCGCAAATCCCCTTGATCCCTTCCCCTACGGCAGCGACGCACCCGCCCAAGGGCGCGTGGCGTTCCCGAGGCCGTTGATCAACTGCCGGAACGCCAGCAAGTCGAACGGTGCAACGTCCCCGCTGCGGTCGATGTCGACGAATAGCTCGACCGTGCCCTGCTCCGGAACGAAAAGCCCGTTGACGATCTGCCGGAACCGAAGCAGATCGAACGGTCCCACCACGCCGTCCTGGTCGGAGTCGGCCGGCAGGAACCCGTACGTGACGGACACCACCGCCGTGTTCCCGGCCGCGTCCTCGACATCGGCGGAGATCGTGGTGTACTCCTGGACCGGCAGCACGCTGTCCAGCACCACCTCGATGGTCGGATTGGCGGACGCGTCGATGGACGCGATGCCCGGTCCGGCCCCACCCGTCACGGACACGGCGAACGAAGACGCATCCAACGGCAGACCGCCCGCCGCCAGCACGGCATCGTCAAAGGTGATCGTGACGTGATCGATCCCCTCGTCCAAAGTAACACCGTCCGAGCTTTCCTGACGCGGGTCGATGTACCCGTCGAACGGGTCGGACGACACGATCGCCGGCGGCGTGACGTCGGCAATCGAGAAACTCGAAATCCACGTGCGCCACTCGGTCGCCACGTACTCGCCGTGACCCCAGAACAGCCCTTCGATGGACGGGTCGGTTACGACGTCGGAGTAGTCGCCCCACCGAGCGGACCCCGTGACGGTCAGCGAGCTGGTGCTCTCCTTCAGTGTCTCGGCCGGGCGCATCTCACCGAGCGGATCAGAGGCCAGGCGCCCGGCCCGCGCCAAAGAGATGAACTCCGTGGGGCTCGACTGGGAAAAGACCATGGCCACGTTGTCCGAGGCGTCCGCCCAGATGCTCCCGAAGTAGGTTCGAACGGTCCCGCCGGGGTCGACCTCACCCCACTGCACCAACTCAGGCGACCCCGACTGCGGCCAGCCGTTCAGACGAATCTGATACCAGCGCTGCAACACGCGCTGCGACCCGACGTGGTGCGTCGCCCACAGCGAACCGTTGCGATACATGCAACTCCAGAAGCGCGAGTCGAACGTCGAGACACGCGTCGTCGTCCCCCCGCTCGGCGCGTTCTCCGGCTGTCGATAGAGCGGAACGGTGAGCGTCGTCAGGTGCGTCTGCGGCGTGCCCAATGGGTCCGTCACCGCGTGAATGCGGATCGTGGTCGGTGTTCCCGACAGAATCGACTCCACGAAGTACTGAGCGGGCGGATCACCCGTGTTCATGGCCAACCCCAACGAGAGGGAACCGGGCATCACGATGCCGTTGGCGTTCGGTACGGCGCCCGACAGGAGCGGCGTCTTTTCCAGCATGTAGATGAAGTACCGGCTCGGACCGAAGAAATCCGCAGACAGATAGACGGTGTTCGCGTCCACCGCGATGTTCGGCGAGTCGATCAGACCGTTGCAAGGCCCGGCTCCGCAGGCCGCCTGGCGCACGTCGAGGCGGTACTTGTGCCACGTGCCGTTCGGGTCCGAGTCGTCCGAGACGGCGAGAAGGAAGTACGGCTGCTGGTTGCTCGCCCGCTCGTTGGCCATCGCCATGAAACGGCCGGAGTATTGGTCGTAGATCACCTCCGGGTCGAACACGAGGAACGTGGCACCCAGCGATCCCCAGAAGCCCGTGGGGTTCTCGATCTCGTCCTCGAACGTCACGGTTCCGTCCTTGTCGAAGAACATGATCGCGCCGTTGGTCATGGCCACGATGTGCTCCGGTCCGACGGCGATGTGGGCATCCGGCGGGTTCCAACCCGTGTCCACGATGCCGAGAAACCCGGGCCCGCCGCCCTCGGTCTCCATGACCGCGCTGCGATCGACCTGCCCGGCGCGCGGTGTGAACACCGGCGGCGCGTGCGGCGCGGCTCCGGTTGTCTCGTGCGGGGTGCTCGCGAACGTCCGCGACGGTGTTCGCGGTGCTTCCATGCCGTCCGGCGTCAGAAGTGTCACGTTCGCGGCACTCTTGTCGCCGAATCCGGCATTGCCCGACCAGGCGACCGCGATCCTGCCGTCGTCGGCATAGTTCACGCGGGGAGCGCCCGAGGCCGGTGCGATCTGCTGATTTCCCTTACTCGCGGCGGTGACGCGGAAAACGCGGCTCGCCGGTCGCCCGTCGGCATCGAACGCCCGACCGTACAAGTCGGTGCCACCCTCGGAATTGTCATAGCTGCTCCACGACACGACGTATCGCCCGTCGCCGCGTGCCGCGACAGCCAGCCCGGTGGTCTGTCCGAAGCCTCCCTGGTCAACCCGCTCGACGCCCGACGTCGGCCGCCCGGTCGCGTCGAACCGGCGAACCGAGATTGCGTAGCGGTCTCCGATCAGGGTGGCGAAGACGACGCAGAACGCACCCGAGTCCGCGACCGCGACCGCCGGCTCGATGTGTCGCGCCGCGTCCGTATCGCTGATGGCGAACTCCAATCCGGCAACGCCCGTTGTCGCGTCGAGTCGCCGCCCGACAATACGCCCGTCGTGGGACCAGGCTGCGACGACCGCACCGTCAGGGGAAGTGCCAAGCGACGGCACTCTATCGCTCCCGCTCGATGCACCGGACAACCGGAACGGATCGCCGAGCGGAACGCCATCGGCTGCGATGCGCCGGGCGAATACGCAACGCCCGCCGCCGGGCCCGTCGGACGTCCACGCCACGATCGCACCGCCGTCGGGTGTCGCCGCGAGGGTGATCTCGCCCTGGTTGCCTCGACCGACCGTGTTTACGGGAACTTCCGCCGTTCGCGGATTCAGAGCGTCGTCGAATCGCCGCGCGATGACGCCGCCGCGATCTCCGTCCTGACCGAATGATCGCCAGGCGAACCACACCGCACCGGTGGGACCCACCACCACGGCCGGCTGGGTTTGGGCGCTCGGAGCGTAGGCGTTGATTCGCGTTTCCGGACCCACGCGCCGTCCGGTCTCGTCGAGTCGTTGGGCGTAGATCCCGTAGTTTCCGAATTCCTGCCGCCGGCTGTGCCACACTACGATCGTTCGCCCTTGATCGTCTTGTGCGACGGATACGGTGTCCTGGGAACTTCCGCTAAACGTGTTGGCCTGCAGGTCCGTCCGCGTGAACCTGATGCCGTCGGTTGCCGGCTCGCGCGACACGTCGCCCGCCGGCTGCGTGTTGTTTGCCTCGAGGGCCGGGCCCTCGGATCCGTGCCGGCATCCGGAGACCGCACCGATTAAGGGCACGGTCACACAAAGAACACGCTTGGTCCACGTTCGATACATCTGGAATACCCCTCCTGCACCGTCGCCGTCGTCGACCCGATCGGCCGGCGTTCGCGGTCACGCCGTCGTGATGACTTACTATACCATGTCGACCCTTCTGCGCGCAATCCAGTGCGGGCAGCACGATTCCGCATTCTCGGACATGGTCGGTCGAACCGGGAGCTGCAAGGGTATCGAGGGCCGAAAACGAGGCCCGCTAAAGCGCGGCTGGCAGGAGTCCAGCGTCCGCGGCGTCCGCGTTCGAGCGCGCGCGTCGCTTCATTGCGTCGCGTAGTGCCTCGAACTGTACCGCCATTTCGGTGCGCGGAAACCGGCGCGCGATCTCCTCGCCGACGGTCAGCGCTTTCTCGAAATCGCCCGCGTGGATCGCTTCACGGAAGCTCACTCTCAGTCGATCGATGGCCGTTCCGAACGACACGGGCGGGGAAGCCGGAAGGACCTCTTCGTAGATGCCAACCTGGTCGCGTTCTTCCACCGGCTCATCGAACATGCCCGGCGCGAGGCGCGGGAATGCGTCCTCCAAGGTGCTCGCGGCGACAAGTCGGCTGGGGTCTGCCGAGCCCATCGACGAGAGATCCGTCATCGGTCCCAACTGCTCGAGCAGCGCCTCCATGCCGTCGGCGCGTTTGCGGATCTCGGTCAAGGCGCGCATGTTCGCGTTCACGATGGCGGCCATCTGTGTGACACAGTGCATGCCGATGCCCAATCCGATCGACCCCCACACCACGCCGGCGGCGATCACGGCGTCGAACACCTCACGCCGCAGCGCGGAGGCGAAGACAAACCACAGCCCCGCGATCGCGAAGCCTCCGAAGAAGATGTAGATGGCCCACTGCGCCCTGCGTAGCCAGGTCGCCGAAATCCCGTGCTCAAACACGTTCCGTCCCCTCGTTAGGTTCCCGGCTTCTGCCGAGAAACTCCAATTTGTACCGTCCTCGGATCGGCGAACTCGCTACGATCCGGTCTCGGATGGTCGGCCAATTCACTGGAGACGGGAATGGTCGCCTCCAGCCACTGGCAGTCTTCGTTTGTCTTGATGCGGGCCTGCCCGAGCGCCGCGGGGATCAGAACGGTGTCCCCCCGGGCGAACGGTTCGGATGGTCCGGACCCGTACTGCACTTCGCCGGATCCTTCGAGGAGGATCCAGACGACCATCTCGCCGGTGGGTATGTCCTGCTCGATTCCCTCGACCATGCGGACGCGTTCGATCATGAACGAGTCGCAACGCACGAGCCGTGTGACCGAGGTCCACACGCTGGCGACGTGGGAGCGTTCCTGCACGCCGCCGTCGTCGAGCCCGAAGTTGATGCACTCGAGCGATTCGTCGACGTGCAGCGTGCGTCCCTGCCCGGTGCTCGGGTCGACGCGGTCCCAGTCGTACACGCGGTAGGTGGTGTCGGACGGCGTCTGCACCTCCGCGACGACCACCCCGGCGCCGAGCGCGTGGATCGTCCCGCTGGGGAGGTAGTAGCACTCGCCCGGTTTGACTGGAATGTGGCGGAGCGTCTCTGTGACGGTGCCGCTCTCGATGGCGCTGACGAACGAATCCCGCGTGACACCGTCGACGAAGCCGCGGTAGATCGCGCCATCCGGCTCGGCGTGCAGGATGTACCAGGCTTCGTTTTTGACACGGACGTTCCCGCCGCGGCGTTTGGCCATCGCTTCGTCCGGGTGGACCTGGACGCTGAGATGCTCGCGCGCGTCGAGAAACTTGATGAGCAGCGGGAATCGCCCTTCGAACAGTCCCGCGCGCCCGATCAGGTCGGTGCCCCACTCCTTGACCAGTTGGTTGAGCGTGGCACCCTGCGCCGGTCCGGATCGAACGATCGATTGCCCTTCGTCCAGGTCGGCCAGCTCCCACGATTCACCGATGGGTTCATCGGGCGGGAGCTTCTTGTAGGCCACAGATTCGAGCGAACGACCGCCCCAGATCTTGGGCTTGTAGATCGGGTTGAATACGAGCGGGCAGACCTGCATGACTGAACTCCTCCTTGAGATGGTCCCATTGTAGGAGTTTGGGCTCGAAATGCTACAGCCGCGTGGCATGCCCGCGTTCGGGCGGGCATGGTTCGACCACCCACCTCCGGCCGAACGCAACCGCCACCATCTGCGGGTGCCCCATCTTCGCAGCCGACACGACGCCGGTGTCGTAGTGATAGACCGTGCACGTGCCGTCGACTCAATTAAAGTGTGTGTGCTCCGATCTCCGATCTCCGATCTCCCCCAAAGTGTGTGTCCCCCGATCTCACCCGATATCCCCTCATGAGTCAGCTCGTGGATTATGGTCCGTGTCCCCCGCGCCTCCGCACTCCGGGCATCGAAATGTGGTGGCGTGCAAGTTACGCAGACAGTAGCCGCAATGCGTGCATACGCCAATCCCATGTTCGAGTAACCGCTGCCTGAGGGAGCCTCGGATACCCCGTCGAAAGACCCACCACCCGCCGTAGACCCCGGTCAATGCGACCAAGAACCCAATCAAGCCCGCCAACAGGAGCGGGGGAATCACGAGTCGCTCGCTGATGGCGAACTTGACCCGAATGCCACAAAAAACGACACCGAAGCCCCACCCCCAATACCATGGCGTCTTCATACACTTCACTGTTGCGCGGCTCAGCGCCGTGTTGCGATCTGCGATCGTGTCGAAGTGCTCAAGCTCCGGAAACAAGTAGCCGAGCAGGATGTTTCGACCGCGCATTGTATGCGCCTCCACAAATCGATGGGACGTTGGTTCATGATCGATACGTTGCCCCGGCACGTGCTACCGGGATTGGGCTCCATTACGAACTCCACGACAGCATTCTGCCACCATCGCTCGGTCTCCAGACAAGAGCGACGCCTTGCTCGATCACGGTGGCCGTCTCCCATTCAGACATACCGTTACGAACCAGGAGTTTGCACTCGTCCGTTTCTCAGTGTGAGGTCGCACCGCTATCCCTCTGTTGGATCGATTCTCGTAACCGCTGGAGGCTTCGCCGTTCAACACAGAATCAACCGGGCGAGCATCAATCACGCTTTACGGTCAGTGCCGCCCGCAGCATCCCGGCGCGGCACATCGACAGCAAGTCGATTGCCGCGCCCCGGGACGCCAGTCCTGCTGCCTGGGGGCGCTCGGGAGACGGTCCCTGGCCCGCCGCACCGCCCGCACCGACTTCTTCGCTCCCCGGACTATCTGGTCCTCTACCCAGCCAGCATCTCCTGCTTCGTAACCGCCCGCAAGGAAACCCGCGCACGCCCACGCAATCCCACCCGGTATTGACATTACGCCTCCCCCATTCAGCAGGCCGGCGCCAGCGCCACACCACGCCCCCATCGCACCCTCCTCCAGATTGAACATTCCAGATGGATCAACGCTGAACAACGGCGCGCCCCCGACATATTGGTACACGTTCATTCCGCCCTTGATTCCAATCGGATCACGCTGGAGGAAGCGGCCGGTGGCGGGGTTGTAGTAGCGGTGGTTGCCGATCTTGGGAAGATCATGAAGTCTACCTCCTTGGAAGTGTGTCGCGATCCGCTCGCGATCGTGCGTTAGCCCAAGTTCCGCAGTTTTGAGAAATGCGATTTTTTTTCGGCGGGTTCGGCGCGGCTCAGCTTGCGTGAGGGGAGATCCGGGCTGGCGTTTCTGCTGAAACCAAATGTAGTCAAAAAATGGGTCTCTTGATGCGTTT
>JAJDDR010000457.1 GCA_029260255.1 Phycisphaerae bacterium | reverse complement strand
GGCACGGTCGCGGTCGCGGCGCGATGTCGACGGTCGAGACGTACCACATGCCCACGCAAGCGTGGGCATGCCACCCGACGGAGACATAGTAGTTGAGGACAACGTGAGATTGGGATTCGTACATGCCTGACCAGCTTATTGAAAACACTGCCGGGCGGACGGTTCCGACGGAAATCAATGGACGCCCTGCCGTGCCGTTTCAGGGCATCGGGAAGTACCGGCCTGAGGGGAGGAAGGCGGCGCCGGCGGTGCGGACGTGTGCGGACTACCCGGCCGATGGGGACAAAGTCGTCGCGGACTTGAAGACCGCGCTGAAGAACGCCGGATTGCGGGACGGGATGACCATCTCGTCGCATCACCATTTTCGCGACGGGGATCTGGTGGGCAACACGGTGTTCGAGGCTGCTGCTGCGCTGGGCGTGAAGGACCTGCGCTGGTTTCCGAGCGCGGCGTTTCCATGCCACAAGCCGATCATCGACCACCTCGAGAGCGGCGTGGTGCATCACATCGAAGGCAGCATGAACGGGCCGCTGGGCGACTACTGCGCGAGCGGCAAGATGCGCGGCATGGGCGTGCTGCGTTCGCACGGCGGGCGGTGGCAGGCGGTGCAGGATGGTGAGGTGCATATCGACATCGCGGTTCTCGCGGCGCCGACGGCTGACTCGTTTGGGAACGCCAACGGTGTCACCGGCCCGTCCGCGTGCGGGTTGATCGGGTTCGGGTTGGTCGATTCCGTCTATGCCGATCATGTGATCGTGGTGACTGACAACCTGATTCCGTTCCCGTGCATTCCGTGGCAGATTCAGGGGAACAACGTCGATCAGGTCGTGGTGATGGACTCGGTCGGCGATCCGTCGAAGATCGTCTCGGGGACGACGCAGCTCACCAAGAGCCCGGACCGTCTGCTCATCGCGGAGCTTACCGCCAAGTTCGTCCGGGCGGCCGGTATCATGAGGGACGGTTTTTCGTTCCAGGCCGGTGCCGGCGGAACGGCGCTGGCTTTCGCGATCTACCTCAAGGAGATGATGATCGAAGCGGGCGTGAAGGCGCGGTTCGTTCGGGGTGGCAGCGCGAAGTACCTGGTCGAGATGCTCGAAGAGGGGCTGACCGATTACATTCTCGATGGCCAGACGTTCGATCTCGACGGCGTCCGCTCGATGCGTGACAACCCGCGCCATCAGGACACCAGCCCGTTTACCAGCTACAACTTCCACGGAAAAGGGTGCTTTGCTTCGATGCTCGACGCGGTGGTCCTGGGGGCGACGGAGGTCGACGTCGGTTTCAATGCCAACGTGGTGACACACTCGGACGGACGATTGCTGCACGGCATCGGCGGCTGGCAGAATTGCCTGGCGGGCAAGTGCGTGATCCTCCCGATCCCGTCGGTGCGCGATCGGATCCCGGTGATCGTCGACCGGGTGACGACCCTGTGCGGACCGGGCGAGTTGATAGACGTTGTGATTACCGAGCGCGGCATCGCCGTCAATCCGCGACGGACGGATCTGCTCGACGCGGTGAAGGGCTCCGGTCTGCCGATCCGATCGATCGAGGAACTCAAATCCGAGATCGAGGCGATCTGCGGCGGTGCGCCGGCTGCTCCGAAGCTTGGCGAGAAGGTGGTCGCGGCCATCAAGTGGGTCGACGGAACGGTGATCGACTGTGTGCGTGAGGTGAAGTGAAAGGGCGAATCAATGACGCGGTTGCTGTCTCCGGCACCACAGCGAGTAGCGTGCGCGAACCGTCGTCATCCCGAGCCCCTCGCATGCGCTCGGGATAGACTCCGCGAGGAATCTTGCTGCGTTCTGGGCAAGATGCTTCGCTTCGCTCAGCATGACGTTCGACGAGTGACTCTCCTTTTTGTGACACTCCTCTGGATAGCCACGGGGTGTGCGAATCTGCAGATCGGCGATTCGACGGTCGATGCCGATATGCCGATCGAAGATACCCCGACCATGGATCAACCCATCGTGGACGCGGACTCACCCGTCGACGAGCCGGACACCACCGCTCCCGAGGAGAACGAGCCGCCGACAGCAATTGCCAAGCCGCGATTCGGCGCGAGTCGCGATGTGATCCTGGACGGCCGGGCGAACGCGCAGGCGTTCGTGGATGGTTCGGGATCGTTCGATCGGGACGGGGAGATCGTTTCCTGGGAATGGCGAATCAACGGCGCACCGGTTGCGGTCGGAGAGATCGCGACGATTGTCTCCGTTCCGATCGGTGTCACGCGTGTGACACTTCTAGTGACCGACGATGCCGGTACCACAGACTTCGACGAGATGGATATCGTCAATCCCGGCTTTCGGCCGGGTCGCTGGCGCGGGACGACGAGCCAGGGACATGATGTGTCCTTCGAGATTACTTCCGACTTTCGGGCCCGCGAGGTGACGTTCGGGTTCGAGTTCAACGGTCAGAATCTCCTGAACGGCGTGCCATGCCCATTTGTCGAGCCCGGCGTCGTGTGTACAACGTGCACCGAGTCGGTCGAAGCGTGCGCGCTCGATTTTGCTTGGGGATTGCCCACGGAGGCTTTCGCACTGGCCGGCGAATGCGTTGAAGACGGCGATCCGCCGTACACGCGTGCCAGTGGCGTCGTCGCGGCGGCTCCAAGCAGCAACTGTGCGGGCAGCGTCGACGGTATTACCTGGGAGGCACTGTGGGTGTCGGAATGATCTCGCGGTCACGGTCGATAGGGCAACGACTGGCCGCCCGCGGCTTCACTTGACCGGGCCTGGTTCCGGGAATCGAGACACGACTGTCATCCACGCGCAGTCCTGGAGGACGGGCTGCGTGTGGCATGCACGAACCCGGCTGGCGCGAAGTGGGTCGCTACGGTGCCCACGTACTTCTTGCACGGACGCGGAAATCATGACAGCCGAGGTTTGCATTCAAACTGGCGATTCCGTTTCTGAGAACAGGCACCGCTTCTTCAACGCACTGATGGTCACGATTTCTATTCGTGTGCTGATCGCGTGTATCCTGGGTTTGTGGGAATTCGCGTCGCCGACGCCGCCGCACTCCAAGCCGGTCCACTACGTCGCCATGACACCGAACCTGGCGCTGGGCGGACAACTGCTGGTCAAGTGGGACAGTTACTGGTACCTCAACATCGTCAGGAACGGCTATGCGACGCGCACAGAGGGCACTGGATCGTCAGGTTCGGCATTCGCGCCGCTCTATCCGGCCTGTATCTATGTCTTGACACGTATCGGCATTGAAGCGTGGATCGGCGGAGTGCTCATATCGCTCGCCTGCTACCTGGCATTGCTCTACTACCTTCATGAATTCGGCGCTACAGTCCATTCTCCGCGTCTCGGTCGCGCATTGATGATCTTCACGAGTGTATTCCCGTCGGCGTGGGTTCTCCACATGGTCTATGCAGAGTCGATGTTCTGTATGGTTTTGGCGGCGTTTTTCGTCCATCATGCCAGAGGCAACTATCTTCGAGCCGGTGTCTTTGCCTTGCTGCTTCCACTAACGCGCATTGTAGGCATCGTCATCGTTCCGGCGCTCGTCGTGGACTTGGCGATTCGGGCATGGAAGAACAGATCCATCGGGCGAAGCTGGATAACACTCGTCGGCGCGGCCGGCGGCGTCGTTGTTCTCGGCGTCGTCTACACTTCATTCGTCGGCACGCCCACGGCGTTCTTGGATGCCGGGGCTGATTGGCCGTCGCGCGCGGAGGTGCGCGGGCGGTTGTTGCCGCTGGTGTGGAGTTTCGCCGCGAATGTCGGCGACCAGCCGGACGCAATGCTTTACGGCATGTTCTTCATAATCTACCTCGCCGCCTTCGTCCTGCTGATCCGCGAGCGCCGTGACGTGAGTGGGTGGTTCTCGGCATTCTATCTCCTTGCGCTGCTGCAGATGCCGTACATCTGCCACCTGCGTTTCTTGCTTCCGTGCATACCGCTTCACATGGTGCTGGTGCAGCACATCAGCCGCTCGAAGTCGCGATTTGTCGCGTGGTGCGTGTTGCTTGGAATCCTCCAGATTGTGCATGCGCGTTGGAGCTTGACATGGCGCGTTGTTGCTTGATGCTCGGTACGCTAGGATGGGTTTGTATGGGGTGGGTTCTTCACGGAGCACGATGATGCGAATCGCGAGGGTGACGGTCCTGGTTCTTGTCGGGTTGACGATGGTCAACATGGCGTACGGCGGTTCGAGCGACGCGGAGGCTGAATTCACCGCGCTGCGCGACGCCTATCTGGTCGAGTACAAACCACTCTGGCTCGCGGCGCAATCCGCGTGGTGGGAGGCCAACACGACCGGTTCGGACGCGGCGTTCGGTCGCAAGAAATCCGCCGACAACGCCCTTGTGGAGTTGCATTCCGATCGCGCCGTTTACGCGACGCTGGACTCACTGAACAAGGGTGATCGCGTCCAAGACCCGGCGCTGCGCCGGCAGTTGGATGTGATGTTCGCGACCTTCAAGCCCGGCCAAGCCGACCCCGATCTCCAGAAGGAGATCGTGGGTATCGCCAATGACGTCGAGCAGATCTTCAACACGCACCGGAGTGAAGTTGACGGCAAGGCGCTGACGGAAAACGAGGTTCGCGCCGTGCTGAGCGAGACGCGCGATTCCTCGGACGCCGAGAAGGCATGGAAAGGCTACATGAAGGTCGGCGCGAAAGTCGACGGGCGCCTGCGAAAGCTGGTTACGCTGCGGAACCGGATGGCACGGGAGCTGGGCTACAAGAACTACCACGCGATGCGCCTCGACCTCCAGGAGATCGACGAGGCGGAGTTTTTCAAGCTCTTTACCGAACTCGACGAACTGACGCGCGAACCCTTCGCCAAGCTCAAGCGCGACATCGATGACGCGCGGGCGAAACGGTTCAACACCACCGCGGGCGCGCTGCGTCCGTGGCACTTCGGCGATCTGTTCTTCCAGGACGTTCCCAGCGCAGAGGGCGTGAACCTCGACGAACTCTTCGCGGAGTCCGATCTGATCGCGCTGACCAAGAAGTACTACGCCGGCTTCGGACTGCCCTGCGACGACATCGTCGACCGCAGCGACCTGTACGAACGCGAGGGCAAGAGCCCGCACGCCTTCTGCAACGACATGGACCGCGAGGGCGACGTGCGTGTGCTCTGCAACATCAAGCCCAACGCCTACTGGGCCGACACGCTGCTGCACGAGATCGGCCACGGCGTTTACGACAAGTACATTCGCCGGGAGGTGCCATTCCTGTTGCGATCGGCGTCGCATTCGATCACCACCGAAGGGATCGCGATGATGTTCGGCGCAATGGTCAAGAACAAGGACTGGCTGATCAACGTGCGTAAGCTGGACGCTTCCAAGGTCGATGAGGTCGTCCGCGCGGCCGAGGCGGCGCTGCGGGCGGAGAAGATCCTGTTCAGCCGTTGGACGCAGGTGGTGGTTCACTTCGAGCACGGCATGTACACGAACCCGGATCAGGACTTGGGCAAGCTGTGGTGGGATCTGAAGAAGCGCTACCAGCTGCTCGAACCGCCGGAGTCGGTTGACCGCCCGGACTACGCCGCCAAAGTGCATATTCTCACCTACCCGGTCTATTACCACAGCTATCTCATGGGCGACCTGTTCGCCGCGCAGGTGCATGATTACGTGGCGAGAAACGTGCTCAACAAGGAGCCGAGCGAAACCAGCTTCTTCGGTCACCGCGCGGCGGGGGC
>JAJDDR010000456.1 GCA_029260255.1 Phycisphaerae bacterium | reverse complement strand
AAACGCATCAAGAGACCCATTTTTTGACTACATTTGGTTTCAGCAGAAACGCCAGCCCGGATCTCCCCTCACGCAAGCTGAGCCGCGCCGAACCCGCCGAAAAAAAATCGCATTTCTCAAAACTGCGGAACTTGGGCTAGCCCTGCTCCATTCGAAGTCGTTCGATGAATGTCTCAGCCTCGATCATCGCCAACAGCTCCACCTTCACGCACCGCTGCTCCTCGCCCGTCAGAAGCTTGTCCAGACCAAACCACGCCAAGATGTCGTCCTGCCTCAGGATGGCCCCCCGCTCGTCAGTGGGTAACCGGCCCTTGCTGCGAATGAAATCCAACACCGAACGCACTTTGTATCGGTTCATGGTGACACCTCCGAACGACAACCACCTCAGAGCGGCTCGCCCGAAGGGCAGCGAGCCGTCCCGGCGCCGGCGCAGCGGAGGACCCTTGAGCGGACCCCTCGATAAAGCTTTAGGCGGAGCCGACCCGAAGGGGAAAGCTTTACGATAAGGGGTCTGCGTGGTCCGGAGCGAAGCCACGACACCACGGCGCCACCGCAAGAGCCACGCGACACGTCCACCGAAGGCAGGACAGCCACCACGCCCACCCCACGATCAGCACATACCCCAACCAACAACAGCACAATTCATTCTCCCCTATTATTCGACTTTTTGTACTTTCGCTAAACCGCTGCTGCAGAAGCACTTACGCACCACACACCTGTACAATAAAAGGACGATTCGGCGGGCTGGAGCTCCAATTAAGGGACGATTCGTCACGAATAAAGGGACGACTCATCGCGATTAAAGGGACGATTCGCGGACATGCGTGCGGCGGTTCAGCGTCTCGCGGCTGCGGTGAACGCCGTGGACACACGGCGTTCATTCTGTGACGCCCGCGATGGCGCAGATAACCACCGGAAAAGTCGCGGGGGTGATGGAGTCACGAGAGGTCGTTCTGCTCGAAACGGCGCCGTCAGTGCACAGGATGGACCGAGGCCATACGGCGGACTGCTTGACGCCGGCTTGGCTGCAGCAACGCCGACGGCTTGGGTGGGGAATCGGGCACCTGCGAATCGAGAATAGACTCGAACGGCGCGTTCACGCGGTCTCCCCGAGCCCAGATTTTCGCCCAGACACCGTCCGAGATCAGCTGCTCCTGGTCGGTCACCCAGACGAAGTCCGTTGGGGGCATGTCCCGAACGAGTCGACAGATAGCAGCCGAGCGTTCGGCCGTGTGGGAAACGAACAGCAGCCGGAAGCCACGCAACGAGCAATCCCAGACGCGTTCGTAGCGTTTGTATCGCCGGCTCCGAAAGAGCGCCTGGTAGTTTACGATCTTCTGTCGCAGGTCGTGGGGGTTACGTCGGGGGCTGGCGAGGGTTTCGGTCCCCATATCCACCTCCAGAAAGAAGAGCACGGTCTTGGCGCGATCGGAATCGGTAATTGATAATACGCCGTCGGGGACGAAGCCGCGCGCGGACTCCTCGGCCCCGTTCGGACAGGCTTCTTCTGCGATCAACGGTCGATCATCGGGCCCGTATTCAAGAAACGGTGACGTAGCTGCGAGGAACCGCTCGCTCAAGGATGGAACGATTCTCTCGACCAGGGAGAGTTGAATCTGGACCCAGTTGACCAGCAGCTGATGGTCAAGGCACCGGATACCGTCAGCTATTACCCGATGAGTTGGCACGTCGGGCCCCAGGATTCCGTTTGCACGCAGCACGTCGATGCCCTCCTCGGTAAGCGAAATGAGCTTCTCCGGCCGCCCGCGGCTTCGCCCGTAGCGGGGTGCAACCGCCTTGACCAAGCAGGCTCTCTCCAGGGCAGCCAGGCGCCTACGCGTAACCTGGGCATTCCCTTGGCGAATGGCGGTGATCTGCTTGGCCACAAGAACCCGATGCTCCGCTATGCAAGCAAGGGTCTCTCGATCACTTCGCGTCAACCTGAATGCCATGACGGCACCTCCGGATTTCGTACTGGTCCTCGATCTTCATCCGAGTAGCGGACGAATCCCAGGAGGCGTTCCAGACTGTTGATGCCACGAAGTCCCGGGGCAACCAGCTCGATTCATATGCGCCGTTCCGTGGACCAATGTAACAGAGCGCAATGCGCCTACATCGAAACGGATGGAGGGTGTTGATCTCGCGAAGCCACCCAAGTGCCCGCTATCAGTCGTTACCTACATACCAAAGCCGCGCGGTTGAGTCGCCAGAGCCCGTAAGAGCATAGCGCCCGTCGGGGGAGAAAGCAGCCGAGCCGACGATCACACTGTTTCCGCAGCTTGCCTCCCAGAGCCTGCTTCCTGTTGCGACATCCCATAGCCGCACGTTGCCGTTCCCATGGCCAGTCAGAAGGTGTTGGCCATTGGGCGACATCGCCAACGACCACACATGGAGTTCGTGCCCTTCAAAACGCCTCACCTCGGCTGCGGTGCACAGGTCCCACAAACGAGCGGCGGGCGTGCCGAGACCCCCCGAGCCATCACCAGTGACCACGTATTGCATGTTGGGTGAGAATACTGTCGCTAACGCAGGAGGCGCCGGGAATGCCTGCAGCTCTTCCCCGGTTTGTGAATCCCAAAGCTGTACACCGGTGGCGAGGGTCAGCACTTGGCGGCCATCTGGTGAGAGAATCGCTTGTCGGATGCCAGAGTCTCCCAACGCAAATCGTCGATCCTCACGGCCTGACGCGACATCGTAGACAATTATCACCCCACGAGCCACAGAGTTATGGGATTCCGAGCCCCCGACGAGAACATATCGATCGTCCGGCGAAATCGCGACTGACTGCACAGCAAACCGGGGACCCTGGAATTGCCGTACACCTACCCCCGTAGCTACATCCCACATTCTTGCGATATGCTCGGAAGCGAAGGCAGTGACAATGAAGTCACCCTTGTGCGACACCGCCATACTCACCGGGCGGTGCGAGCGGTTCATCGGCGTCAGGGGCCGCGGTGCCGGTGTTTCGAACTGCCTCACTACGGCACCTGTGACCGCATCCCATAATTGAGCGAGGCCTTTCATCGACGCAGTCATCATATGGTGTCAGCGGCGGTTGAGAGGCGCGGGTTTCTGGCGGTTTAGGGGGTAGCGGAGGTTCTGGTTCTCCTGGCGCATCAGCGCTGGATGTGGTTCTCTCCCCTCGCGCGAAGCGCCCTGGATATGGTTCTCCCCACCCTCTGA
>JAJDDR010000455.1 GCA_029260255.1 Phycisphaerae bacterium | reverse complement strand
CACCAGTCTCGCACCGAGCGAATGATCTCATCGCGAAAGGCAGGCTCGAACTGCGAGAACCACCTCCCGCGGTCGGCGGTGTAGAACTTGCAGCGAGAGATCACCTGCACCAGCGTCATGGCCAAGTCACACTTACGCAAGATGACGGAGGCGCGATTCGTGGTGGTGACGATCAACGTGCAGCGTGTCAGGGCGAGATCATCGAGGGCTTCGATGAGCGCCGGGATCATCTCGCGCCCGCGCCGAACGATGCGAACCGTGGGTTCGTCGGCGCTCGCGGCTGCTCCGGCCGCCAGTGTGTCCCAGTGCATGGTCGCCGGTCCGGTGGCGTTCGTGTGGAGGTGAAGCGGGGCGTCGATGAGTCTGCCGTTGGATCGCTGGACTTCGACCAGCCGCGATTCCGTGAGAAGCGCCACCAGTTCCTCGGGCGTGCTCGAATCGGGAATGCCGGACGGCGCCGGCGGTCCCGGCCGATCGGCCTCGCGCATCGAGGTCAGGTAGTCTTCCAGCAGCGTGCGCGTGGGCGAATCGCCCTCGACCGCAAGAATCTCCTCCAACTCGTCGGCGATGTCGCTCCACGGGTCGCCGCCGCGCACGCGTTCGCAGCAGGACAGCCACTTGGTGCGGAGCATGCGCTCGTCGTGCCCCGGCTGCGGCGCGCCTTTCTGCGCGATGGCCTTTACGGGCACGATCACCGTGACGGCCGCGAAGCAGCAGAGAGTGATGTGGAACGGCAGCGGCGACTTCAGCCGCCCGCCGCGAGCGGCGTCACGTATCGCAGGGACCGGGTCTATGCTTTGACGATCTTGCGCCGGTGGCTCTTGCACGCCTCGGTCGCGTTTCGCGTGTCGACGACGAGTTGTGCGTGCTTGACGATCCATGAATAGTCGTATTCGCTGTGGTCCGTTGCGATCAACACGCAATCGTAACTGGCGAGCATCTTCTCGGAAAGCGGTTTGCTGCGCATCCGGAGATTGTGCTCGCGTTGTTTGTGGGTGGCCGGCACGAACGGGTCATTGTAATCGACCTTGGCGCCTTTTTCTTCGAGGATCTCGATCAGTTCGATGGACGGCGATTCGCGGATGTCGTCCACGTCCTTCTTGTAGGCCAAACCGAGAACGAGCACCTTGGCGCCGTTGAGAGACTTCTTGCCGGCGTTGAGCGCGTCCATCACGCGGCTGATGACGTAATTGGGCATTCGCGTGTTGATTTCACCTGAGAGCTCGATGAACCGGGTGCTCATATCGAATTGCCTGGCCCGCCAGGTGAGGTAAAACGGATCGATCGGGATGCAGTGCCCCCCGAGCCCGGGCCCGGGATAAAACGGCTGGAACCCGAACGGCTTCGTAGAGGCGGCTTTCACCACCTCCCAGACGTCGATGCCCATCCGATCCAGAAGGACCTTTAGCTCGTTGATCAGCGCGATGTTCACGCATCGGTAGACGTTTTCGAGGATTTTAGAGCACTCGGCGACGTCGCAGCTCGACACTCCGACGGCCTTTGAAATCGCGGCTCCGTACAGCGCGAGCGCGGCCTTCAGACTCTTGGATCCGATGCCGCCCACGACCTTCGGGATGGTCTCGGTGGTGAAATCGGTACGCCCGGGGTCCTCCCGTTCGGGAGAGTAGGCGAGGAAAAAGTCCTTCTCCGCGCGGAGACCGCTCTCTTCGAGAATCGGTCGAATGAGCTCGCGGGTGGTCCCGGGGTAGGTGGTGCTCTCCAGGGCGACCAACTGGCCCGGCTGGAGGACCTTCGATATCATCTTCGCGGTGCTGACGACGTAGCTCATGTCCGGGTCGCGCGTTTTGGTTAGCGGGGTGGGTACGCAGATCAGGATGGCCGAGCAGCGGACCAGATCCTTGGCGTTCTCCGTCGCGCGGAACTTCTTCTCGCGCACCATCTTCTTGACCGAGGCGGACGGAATGTGCTTGATGTAGCTTTGGCCCTTGTTGAGTTGCGCGACTTTCTTGGGGTCCACGTCGAGACCGAGCACGCGAAAGCCCGCGCCGCAGAAGGTCCGCGCCAGAGGCAGCCCGACATACCCGAGACCGACGATACCGACGACGGCCTTTCGGGTCTTGATGTCTTCGATGAGTTTACCGTGCATCAATGTGGCACCTCCCAAGCGCACTCCGTATCCGGTTTCGGGGGGCGGCATCATAGGGGGCAATACTTCCATCACGCAAGCTCCGAAACCGGCTCTGACAGCGGACGGGTGTGACCATTGATTGTGGCATGCCAGGGGTAGGGCGGGTTCCACCCGCCTTCTTCCTCGGTTGCGGCGGGTAGAACCCGCCCTACGGCATGTCCCTGACCAACGATGCCACAGAAAATGGTCACACCCACAGCGGACGGGGGGACTCCGCAGGACCATAGCGCATAAATGGGCAAGATAGGCAAACTGGCGCGACATCGCCGTTTGGATCTTAAACGACTGCAATTCGTCGGGAGATTCCAAGACTTCCGCCCCCTACGAGCCGGGTCTTATGCAACGTGGGGGTATACCTGTCGGCCGGGTTGTTCGCGCACCATCTCATTCGCGAATTGCAGATGCGGACTGCGGAGCGATCCCGCGGCACGACGGACAACCGCGCGGCTCTGTGGGCATTCGAGCGGGTGGTCACAGTGCGCAAGACG
>JAJDDR010000454.1 GCA_029260255.1 Phycisphaerae bacterium | reverse complement strand
GCGGAACGCTGAACACGTGCGGCGAAAACGTCTCAGTGAATATGATCGCCACGTCGGCGGGCTCTTCGTTGAAGCTGTCCACGCTTTCGGATACGCCGAATGCATCCAGCCCGACGGGCGAGAATCCACCGAAGAAAACCGTGGTAAACGGTGCGCTGGGCGGAACGGGATCATCGCTGGTGAACGTCGTGACATCGAGGCCGTCGAACGCGTCGGTGAATCGCTCGAGAACGGCGGCCTTGATCGACTCCGTCTGACCGGCGTACAGCGGATGGATGTCGGCGGCGTCAAACGCCGGTACGCTGCGCACACCCAGGTTGTCCGCCGCGACGACGCCGCCATCGAAATCCAGGAATACATCCTGTCCACGCGGCGCCGGTACGTCGCCGCCGCGCACGATCTCGATGTCGACGTGATAGGCGCCGGTCCGTGCGAATCGGTCGGCGAACGTGGAACTGGATACCACGAGGTAATACGGGTCGGAGTCGTGGCGCACAATCTCGTCGACGCGCGAATCAAGACTGAACGCCGTGTCGTCGTTGCTCACGAACAGGTTTTCATCGGCGTCGAACAGTCCGATCATCGAGTCGAGATTGCTCGCGACCCCAAAGGTATCGACGTCGACGAGGACTCGGTCCCCGGCGCCAAGCGCGCCGAGATCGAAGACGTCCAGATCGTCGGCTGTCGAGATCGTGCCCTGAAGGCGAGCCTTGCCGGATGCGTCAAAGACCGCTACCAACGCGCCGGCAAACGTGTCGTTGGGTTCGCCCGATGATCGTTCGACAGGTGGATCCGACGGCGTGCGATTGCCGTCCTCCAGCGACCCTCCGCCATCAACGGAGATCAACCCGCATCCCGCACCGGCGAGACCGCAAACGCACACGGCCGAGAGAGTGCGGCACCATCGCTGAAAGACTCTTTGCAGTTCCATATTCCGCGCCCCGACCCGGTATCGACGTTGATCGCCGGAGTTCACGGAACATATGTTATGGATGCCGCAAGCGTCGTGTCAATCGCCCGCGGCGATGTACTTACCCAATCGCGCGCCACGGGTCACACTGCCGCAAGTCGAGAACGGCACGCGCGGCGCGTCCCACAGCCCGACCCCTTTCCGCGCATGCGCACGCTTGGCAAGCACGAGCTGAGTCTCCGCATTCTCGCGAACGACCTCCAGATCCCCGCCCACGGACTCCACGAGCAGCAGCGCCGCGTCCTGATGACCGAACGGAAACGTCGTGGGTTCGATCGGTGATCTGGAAAACGCCTGGTTCTCCATGAGTTGGCGAAGCGTCGCGGTGATGTCCATAATGCCCCGGGTGTCCGTCGTGTGGATGAGCCCGAGCAGATGACCCGTTTCGTGACTGGCGACGTTGGCAAGCGCGGTTGCGTATTCCTCAATCGTCGGGTTGAGAGCGCTGAACACCTCAAACGTGTCGGTGAACACGATCGCCTCCTGAACGGAGGATTCGTTGAATTCATCGACGCTCTCCGCAACGCCCAGCAACGCCGGATCATGGGCGCCGAAGTGAATGGTCGTGACATCCTCCGGCAACGTGATGTCGTCGCGACTCGTGTAAAACTCCACGTCCAGACCCAAGTAGTCCTCACGCACCCGGGTGAGGATATAGTCGATCAACTCCGCGTTCGCGCCCTCCAGGTCTGGGGCAATCTTGCCGGACTCGAACGGGGCGATCTCGACCGGCTGGCGCCCGCCGAACGCCACGGACGAGGCGCCGTCGAAGTTCAGAAGCACCGTTTGCGGGCGCGGCAGCGGCAACCGGGTGTCCAACGTGGGTGACACCGACGCCGTGTAGTCTCCGGTCGACCGCGATGCCGGGCTCGTTGCAACGGCAACGTAACAGGAATCGCTGTCACGCCTCACGGTGAAGTCGAGATACGGATCGACCAATCGAGCGAAGTAGTTGCGGTCGTCGTTGAGATACAAGAGGTTGCCGTCGGCATCGAACACCGCCGCCGCCGCATCCAGACGCCCGTCCGCATCGACGTCAACCATGAGCCGATCGCCGGCGTGAAGCGGTCCGATGTCGTAGACGTCGATGTCCCCCGCCGTTTGGATGCTCCCGCCGATCGAGAGCGGTTGGCCAGGTGCCATGTTCAAGCTGCTCGACGTGCCAAGCGTGTCGTTGGACTCGTCCTCGGTGACTCGACTGCGCGCTCCGGCGGTGACGCCCGTTCCGAGTTCCGCGTTGATGTCGAGCACGTCGACCGCCCCGCATCCGATCAGCAGGAGTGGCCAAAACGATATGATAGCTATGCCCACGCCGAGGCGCATTTCCGCCGCGATACTCATTGCTTCAGTCCCCTCGCATCGGCAGGTCGAGCGCCGCCCACGCCTCAGCGAATCCCCATTCCGCTCAGGCTCTTACGCTGGGAGCGCTTGACCGCAAGTCGTCATCCGTCAATCTACGATTCGCTCGGATCGATGGGGCGTGCGCGATCGGGATTGCGAGGGTCCGCATAATCGCCACGCGGGGTGACGATGTAGTGTCGCATTATGGCACTCGGGCGTGGGGTGACTGCTTTTCGGACCCCGCGAAAGCGCGGCAGGCCGTCTACGGAGCCGGGCTCTCCGGAGCCCCGTCAGGACGATGCAGGGGAGCGGGAGGGGGAGCATCCGCCGGGAGGACGCCGCCGGCGATCAACAGTGACCTGAGTTCGTCCTCCAGCGTCTGAAACGGCGGGCTGTCCCAATGAAGGCGCAAGGCGAGCTGCACGAACGTGTAGACGGCTGCCGGGTCCGCACCGAGTTCTAACGCCCGACGCAGGCAGTCGACCGATCGCTGGAAGTCGCCCTTGTCAAACGCGACTTGCCCGCTCAGTCGCCATGCGAGTTCGTCCCTCGGTCGAAGGGTGATCGCCCGGGCAACCCAGTTTTCGAATTCCACCGGCAGCCCCCCGCGACTGCGGTGGATGAGGATCCTGCACAGCTGTGCGTATTGACGCCCCAACTCCGCATCCAGGAACGACTGCGGCTGATTCTGGTAGAGTTCCGCCAGCCGTGTGCGGGCCGACACTTCATTGTTGCTTGCCAGATCGTACGTCACCAATTGCGCGCGAATGACGGCGGCGACGGCACGCCCGGGCGTGGAATCCGGCAGCATGGACACGGCGCGCTCCGCGTCGGCGATCGCGAGGTCCGTCTGCGACGGATCGGCCGAGAATCTGTAATCCGCCATCTCCGCGAGACACGCGGCCGCACCGATCGTACCCGCCGGAACACTTGCATCGTACAGATCGTGCGCTCGCCGCGCGGGCTCGAACGCCCGGGCATAGTCGTCCCGCATTTTCCTGATGAGCGCGGCCAATCGCAGCTTCTCGGGCGCGAAAGAGTCCTCGGGCGAGACGCCCGAATCGCTCGTTTCCAGCGCGTTCCAGATTGCCTTGAACCGTTCGTCGAACCCCGGTGCGCCGGAAATGCGCCCGATGAAGGCCGCGTAGTCCGGGGTGATCATGGCATGCCGCAGCGGCGCGGCCAGTATTGCGAACGCATCACCGAACGATAGGCGGTCTCCCGCGACATCCACGTAGCTCATCGCGACAATCGGGTCGTACGGGCGTCGCCGCAACTGGCGCTGAAGCGCCCGCCCGGCATCAGCGGTCTTGCTCGCCGCCAGCTCGGTGTCGCCATCGAATCGTGCGTACACGGTGCCGAGCTGGTTCAGCCGGTACTCCAGCCATCCGGACCCGTAGTACTCCGGCGACCGGCGTATGAGTGCGTGGAGCGTTTCCTTGGCGCGGCCGATCAGTCGCTCGCTCTGGGCGCGATCGCCTGCAGCCAGTTGCATCAGCGTCGGGCTCGGCGGGTCCGTCGTGTTTGCCTTGTTCCAACGATCGAGCCCGCTGCTCTGATGCTTGCGCGCCACGTACAGATAGGTCGAACAGAGCTGTTCCAACGCCGCCAATCGGCGCTGCGGGCTCAGGCGGGACGCGCCGGCCGACTCCGCAAGCGCAATCGCCCGATCGAACTCCTCTGCGTCAATCGCCCGCGATACGTCGTATCCGGCCCGCGCGGCGCTGAAGTCTCCCATCGACGCCCACAACAACAATGCGCCCGCCATGATTGAGCACGCACCGAGTACGCGACGCAGAGCGCCTGGCGGCCGTCCAGCGCAGCCGGGTTGGCGCGCCGGCGAACGCGAGAGTGCCCACACGAGACCCAGGACGGTGTAGTAGACCGTCGGCAATCCTGCGATGCGGAGCCCCACGTCGGCGCATTCCTCGAACGCGATCGCCAGCAGCGATGCGAGCAACGCGATGAGACTCCACCGCTCGAACGGCTGCGTCAGACCGCCCACAGCCGTCATGCCGGACCAGAAGGTAAGAGCCAGTGACCCGAGAACCAGTGTGAGCCCGATCCCCCCCAGATCGGCGCCGACCTCCAGCCATTCATTGTGCGCGTGCGCGATGCGCGCCTCCAAGGCCTGCGGATCGGTGGCGACGTCCGCGACCGCATAGCCGTCACCGAACTGCGTGAACGAACCCTGGCCACGCCCCAGATACTTGGCGTCCTCCATGGCGTCCATGGCATACGACCACGCGTAGTGCCGGACGCGGAGTGACGCGTCACGCCCCGTGTCCGATGGCCCGGTGAACCGCGACCACGCCGACCAGAGCCCGATCGTCACTATGAGCGTAGCGCCGATTGCCACGAACCATCTCGATTTCGGCGGCGCCGCGAAGAAGACCACGGCGAGTCCCCCGACTCCCAGCGCGATCCCGCCGCTCCGCGAGCCGGTCAGCCACCCCGCCCACAGCACGAAGAAAACCGCCACCGCGCATGCCGGGAGGACTGCCAGGAAGCGCCGCCGCCGCGCGGCCAAACGCACCGCCGCCCACGAGAAGCCGACGCACAGCAGCGCGCCCGGTATCAGGCAAGCGGCGAGAAACAACGGGTTTCCGATCGGATAGGACGCGCGCCGCGTCGGGTTGCGCTCACCGAAGTACGCGATGGCAAGCCCGGCCGTCGCCACACAGACACAGAGCAACACGATCCCGCCGGCGGTCGCGATTCGCCGACTCAGCCCCCGCCCCA
>JAJDDR010000453.1 GCA_029260255.1 Phycisphaerae bacterium | reverse complement strand
CGATGGTGATCACGGCCAAGTCGCTTCGATCGTCGACCTGCATCACCGTCGCGTCGAACTCCAGACCGTTGTGCAGAATGACCGAGATGCGCTCGGCGTCCTCGATCACGTGGTAGTTGGTGAGTATGTAGCCGTTGGATCGAAAGATGACGCCGGAGCCCTGGCTTAGCGGGCGCATGCCGAGTTTGGTCCGGATGGCGACGACGCTGGGCATGACCCCCTCGGCGATGTCCGCGAAGCTGTCCTGGAGCGTCTTGAGATCGGACCGGCTGATTCTCTCGTGAACCTGAGCTCGCGCGGCCAGTGGCAACATGCACACAGCCGCGCCAAGCGCCCAACGTCCCATGCAGGTATTCCGCAACTTCAGGTGACGCCCCATTTCGTACGCTCCCATCGACCTCGCTCAACCGGGCTCCGAACAGCCTCACGGCATTATAGCCGCGTGACGCGGGCGCCGTCAGCATTTTTACTTGTGTGAACCTGCGTGCTCCGGCGGGCGGTGCGTGTACAATGCTCGCCCGATACGTCGTGACGGGATATCACAGCCGACCTCGTCGGCTGCGCGCGGGCAACGGGCTGAGGTGGAATGGACGAACCGACCTACGAAAAACTGCAGTTTTCGGCCATCCGGGAGCTATTATCGGGGTACTGCAGCGGCAGCCTCGGTAAGCAACTGGCCGCGCGCATTGAGCCCAGCGGCTCGGCGAAGACGGTCCGGCGTTGGCTGGATCAGGTGTCCGAGTTGCAGCGGGTTTCGGAGGACATCGGCCTGCCGCCGCTGGGGAGCATTCGCGATATTCGGCCGTTCGTCGACAAGTCGGGCACGCCGTCGGGCGTTGAGGCCGAGGCGCTGAACGACGTGGCTTCGACGCTCGAAGCGACGGGTGTGTTGTGCCACTGGTCGATCACGCTGCCGGAAGACGCGCCGCTGTTGAGATCGGTGACGTCGCGCATCGGTGACTTCACGACCGTCGCACATCGCATTCGCGAATCGATCGACGAGCGTGGCGTCGTCCGCGACAGCGCGTCGCGCAAGCTGGCGTCGATCCGGGCGACGATCGCGCAGGCCAAGACGCAGATCGACATCGTGTTCAATCGTCTTCTGCGTCAGTCGTCGGTGACCCGGCTGCTGCAGTATGCCAACCCGACGTTTCACGCCGACCGCAAGGTGCTACCGCTCAAGGCGGAACACCGGGGACGGGTGAACGGCATCGTGCATCGAAGCTCCGATTCGGGCTCCACGCTGTACGTCGAGCCGACCGAAGCGGTCGAGTTGAACAACACGATCGTGCGGTTGCGGATCGATGAGCACAAGGAGATCTCTCGAATCCTGCTCGATCTGTCGCGTCTGGTGCACATGAACGCGGAAGAAATCCTCAGATCGCTCAACGCCATCGCCGTGCTGGACGTGCTGGTCGCGAAGGTGCGGTACGCCCGCGACTACGATGCTCGGTTGCCCGACATCAGCGCCGACGGATCGCTCGAACTGCACGATGCCCGCCATCCGGTCCTGGCGACGATCTTCCGCCGCGAGGCGAAGGAAGGTAAACCCGAACGTGACGTTGTTCCGATCGACGTGCGATTGGGTGATGATTTCGACGTGCTGGTTATCACCGGACCCAATACCGGCGGCAAGACCGTGGCGATCAAGACCGTCGGATTGCTGGTGCTCATGGCGCAGGCCGGCATTCCCATTCCGGTCGGACCGGCGTCGAGGCTTCCGGTGTACGGCGACGTGTTCGTCGACATCGGAGACGAGCAGAGCATCGAGCAGTCGCTCAGTACGTTCAGTTCACACATGTCCAACCTGCTCGATATCCTCAAGCGCGCCGGGCGGTCGAGCCTCGTTCTGATCGACGAACTCGGTTCGGGCACCGATCCGGATGAGGGCGCCGCGATCGGCAGGGCGGTGATGGACGAACTGTTGCGCGTCGGGGCGGCCGCCATTGTCACGACGCATCTGTCCGTGCTCAAGGCGGTGGCCTACACGGAGGCGCGCATCGACAACGCCTGCGTCGAGTTCGACGTGCAGACGCTCGCGCCGCTGTTTCGATTGCGGATCGGCGAGCCCGGCAACAGCAACGCGTTGATCATCGCCGAGCGACTGGGCATGCCGCGCGCCATGGTAAAGCAGGCCGAGGCTCATCTGAGCGGAAGGCATCAGGCGCTCACCAAGGCGATTTCCGGAACGCTCGATTCACGTCGTCGATCGGAACAGGCCCGCCGGGAGGCGACCGAGGCCAAGCTTCGGGCCGACGAGAATTCTCGCGAGTGCGAGCGTCAGGCGTCGGCGCTGAACGACGCTCGCCAAGAGCATGAGCGATGGGTGGAGTGGATCAACCGTCTGCGCGAGGGGGACGAGGTTTTCGTACGCTCATTCGAGCGCACGGGACGCATCACACGCATGCAGTTCCAGAAGCAGACCGCGCTCGTATCAGCTGGCACGGTGGATTTCGAGGTTCGTCTCCAGGAGTTGCTTCCGCCCGAGTCGTCGGAGGATTCCCCGACAAGTCGCCGGGCGTGACCCATCCCCCGCGCCGCCGCGAAGGATGGGTCACACGCGACGTCGTCTAGTTGCCGGGCGCGCCTTCGCCCGCCGGCTGAATCTGCTGCTGCTGCTGTTGTTGCTGCTGTCCCGCCATCAGCGGTCCGGCGACGTCTTTGATGGTCCGGATCAACTCCATCGGCAAGAAGATCTCGGTCTGACTCCCCGCCTTGCCGACCGGGGCGCTGGCGAAGGCGAGCGGTGCGTTGATTTCGGGAATCTCCACCGGAATCGGGTTGGGCTGACCGATCGCCTTGGCGACGTCGGCCACCAGCTTGGGCACGCGATCGAGGGCGATGTAGGATTCCATAGTGCGTTTTTTCGGCAAGTGGCTCGCGACGTGTTTCACGCCCGGGTCGCTGGCCAGCGCGGTGCTGCCTGATCGCGCGGCCTCAATCACCTCCGCGAAGCGCGCCTTTCCGCCGCCCAGTGTTATGGCCAAGTGCTTGTCATCGACCGCCGCGAATCGGAAGAGAACCTGGTCCTTGCCGATGATCTTCGCCAGGTGCCCGGCCCATTCCTCGGAACCAGCCTCGGCTGGCAGGTCAACCTTCAAGTGGTCGACCGAGGCGCCTCCGATCTTCTCGGCGCCCGCGGCATAGTTGACGAGGTTGATGTAGTCCTTGGCGTCGGGGTTTTCGGCGAACGCCTTCTTGACGTCGGTGATGGACCGTTCGACGGCCTCGCAGACGCCCTTGCTGGCGCCGTCGGTGGTCAGAACGACGGCCAGTCCGATCAGACCGTCCGATCCGGGCGCGAGCGCGGAGACGGTCATCGACACGTGCCGCATGCGGGCGACGACGTCGGCGAGAACCTTGCGCAGGCTGTCGACGAGCTTCTTCTCCTCACCCTCGCCGGTCACTGCTTTGGCGAGCATTTCGTCCACCATCTCGGCACCGAGCTTGCTCGCCTCCTTGCTGGACATCTGCCCGAGCGCGAAGATGAACCGATCCTTGGGAAGCCCCTTCAGGAGGGTCTCCGAGGATGCGCCGGCCGCGGCCATCGTCTTGCCCATGTCCGACTCGGGATCGGCGTCGGCGTGCAGACCCAGTGTCACACCGGCCGTGTCGAGGTGAAGCGAGACGGAAGCCGTATCGAACTGGCGGAAGATGTCGACGTCCTGGCCCATCGCGGCCATCATCGCGGCGACGCCGTTGAACATCTGGCTCTTGGTGATCGCGCTCATGTTCAGCCAGAGCGTGATCTCGTCGGCCTCGATTCGGGTGAGGCGACTTCGCTCGAGCTTGCTCTTGAACGACGATCCCGCCTTGAGGACCTTGCCCAGGGCGTCGTTGGACTGGGAGAGGACGGCAAAGCTACCGAACGGCGCGGCGTAGAGCTTCTGATCCCAGACCCTGATCGTGTTCGCGCCGCTCTCGTCCGTCTCAGGGCTGAGCGTGGCGGTCAGTGCGGCGTAGTCGGTCGTGGGCAGAAAGAGCACCACGGCGTTCGTGACCTCCGCCATGTTGTTCATGGGCAGGACGGCCGCGGCGAGCCCGCCATCATCATTCCATCCGCCGGAAATGCCGGCCATCATCCTCGCCATCGCCAGGCCCATCACCGGCACCTGCAACTGCTGGCCGAGGGACGAGAGCTTCTTATCCAGGCGGGAGACCTTGGGGATGCACAGCACCGCCCAAGCGTCGCTCGGCACGGCGGACAAGATGTCTTGCGGGGCGCGTTTCGCCGAGGTGCCCAGATCCTGTCCCATCGCCATCGACGACGAGAGCATGACCGTGAGGCACAACGATGCCGCGGTCCAACGATTGAGGTTCATCCGTCTTCTCCTTCGGGTGTATTGATAAGCACGTTGGGTGAGTCGGTTGTGTTGCCAGTGCTCGACGCGCGAGACTCCCCAGCCGATGTCTTATCGACGAGCGACCACGATACTTCAGCGTAGTTTACTACGGTTTCGTCGACTTGGTGTCAAAACTCGTCGAAAACCGTCGGCAAATGGCTGCGGTCATGGCCGCACAATTCCGCTAGATGCCGCCTCTTCGTCCGCGAGGAAGCAGGCAGCGTAGTGTCCGCCGCGCCACTGCGGGCGGTGTTCGAGAACCGGCGTGCTTCGGCTGCACTCGTCTGTCGCGCGCGCACACCGCGGGTGGAACGCGCAGCCGGCGGGCGGATCGATCGGGTCCGCGGGCTCGCCCGGCAGCGGGACCCGGTCGCGCCGGTCGGTCGGGTCAGGATGTGGAATCGACGCGAGCAGCGCCTGCGTGTAGGGATGCCGAGGGCAATCACAGATGTCATCGCACGATCCGACCTCGACGATCTTCCCCGCGTACATCACCGCCACCCGGTCGCAGAAATGGCGGACGACGGCCAAGTTGTGGGCGATGAACAAGTAGCTCAGACCGTACTCCTCACGCAGGTCGGCCAAGAGGTTCAGAATCTGTGACTGGATCGACACGTCCAGCGCGCTGACCGGCTCGTCGCACACCAGAAACGACGGCTGAAGGCAGAGTGCCCGGGCGATGCCGACCCGTTGTTTTTGGCCACCCGAGAACTCATGCGGGTAACGTGTCATGTGAGAGGGACTGAGCCCCACGCGTTCGAGCAGCTCGGCCACGCGCGATCGCAACGCGCTTCCTCGCGCCATTCCATGGATCTTGAGCGGCTCGCCGACGATGGACTCGACGGTCATGCGCGGGTTCAGGCTGGATACGGGGTCCTGAAAGACAATCTGCATCCTGCGCCGCATGGCACGGAGTTCCTTGCGGCCCGCGGCGAGTACATCAGTTCCGTCGAACGAGACGCTGCCGGCCGTCGCGGGAATCAAACGGAGGATCGTCCGCCCCAGCGTGGTCTTGCCGCAGCCGCTCTCGCCCACGAGCCCGAGGGTCTCGCCGCGGTGAATGTCGAAGCTCACTCCGTCGACGGCTTTGACGTATCGAACGGTGCGGGCTAGCACTCCGCCGGATCGCGGAAAGTGCGTTTTGACGTCTCGTACCCTGACGAGCGGAATGCGTTCCTCTTGATGGGTCTGGTTGGTCATGCCGATTCGTCGCCGGTCGAAGTCGCGGTGTATCCGTCGGCCTCCCAGCAGGCGGCGGAATGTCCGGGGCGCACTTCGCGGAGTTGGGGAGTGCCGCCCGGTTCGTCGGCGTGATGATGCACGCAGCGGGCGAGTACGTCGAGTGACTCGGATTCGTCGGGCGCGCGGTGGCTCCGGCGCGAGCCGTTGGTCGCGCGTTGCCGCGTCAAGTCGCAACGCGGGTGGAAGCGGCAGCCTTCGGGAAAGTCGATCGGGTCCGGGACGCTCCCGCGGATCACGTCGAGTCGTCTGCGTCGCGGTCCCATGCGCGGCAGACTGCGCAGCAGCCCTTGCGTGTACGGATGGGCCGGGTGCGCGAAAATCCCCTCGACCGGGGCCGATTCGACGACCTTCCCCGCGTACATCACGCAAACGCGGTCGGCGATCTGCGCGACGACGCCGAGATCGTGCGTGATGAACACGATGCTCATGCCGGTGGCCGCCTGCATGTCGCGCAAGACGTCCAGAATCTGAGCCTGGACCGTTACATCGAGCGCCGTCGTGGGTTCGTCCGCGATCAGCAGCGCCGGGTTGCACGACAGTGCCATCGCGATCATCACGCGCTGCTGCATGCCGCCGGACAACTGGTGCGGGTAGTCGCGAATCCGTTGTTCCGGCGCGGGGATGCCGACTTTTCCGAGCATGTTGACGGCGACGGCCAGCGCTTCGCGGCGTTTGGCGTTCTGATGCAGTTCGACGGCCTCGGCGATCTGATAACCGATGGTGAGCACGGGATTGAGCGCGCTCATCGGCTCCTGGAAGATCATGGCGATTCGGTTGCCGCGGACCCTGCGCATGGCGTCCTCCGGCAAGGTCAGAAGATCCTGCGATCGTCCGCTCGGACCGTCCGCAAAGCGGATTTCGCCGCCCGCGATCTTCCCCGGTGGGTTTGGTATGAGACGCAGGATGGACAACGCGGTCGCGCTCTTTCCGCACCCGCTCTCGCCGACGAGCGCGAGCGTTTCCCCCCGCCGGACGAACCAGCTCGCGCCGTCCACGGCCGTGACCGTGCCCTCGTCGGTCTCGAACCGGGTTTCGAGGTTTCTGACTTCGAGCAGGATGTCGGTCTTGGAAGCACTCACCGTTTCGTCCCTAATCCCGGATCTTTGAACCACAGAGGGCACAGAGGGCACAGAGGGCACAGAGAATTACTTTGGGGAACATGAACTGTCTACCGTCGTGCTGAGCGAAGCGTGGCATTTCGCCCGGTTCAGCGAGATTCCTCGCTGCGCTCGGAATGACCGCGTTTCGTATTGCCCGCAAAGCTCGATGATACCAACAACCACTCCTTCTCCTCTCTGTGCCCTCCGTGTGCTCTGTGGTTAATCTCCCCGGTCTTCACGATCGACCCCGAACGCGCGGATCGATCGCATCGCGCAGCGCGTCTCCGACGAGGTTATACACCAGTACCGCGACAAAGATAGCGACGCACGGGGGGTAGACCATGTGCGGCGCGACGCGCAGATTCGTGTACGCCGACCGCAGCACGTTGCCCCACGACGGTTCGGGCGGTTGCACGCCGAAACCCAGCCAACTTAGACCCGCCTCGAGCAGAATGGCCTGCGCCACGCCGAACGTGATCGTGACGAGCACCGGCGCGAGCGCGTTGGGCAGCAGTTGGCGAAACATGATGCGTATCGGCCCGGCGCCCATCGCGCGAGCGGCGACGACGAAGTCCAGTCGCTTGAGCCGCATGAACTCACCGCGCGTGAAGCGCGCGATCGACGTCCAGCGCGTCAAACCGATGACGACCATGACGTTGCCGATGCCGGGCTCGAGCCAGACCATCACCGCCAGGATCAGAAAGAAGCTCGGAAAGCAGACGACCACCTCGACCAGCCTCGATAGGATCGCGTCCGTCCATCCGCCGAAGTAGCCGGCCGTCGACCCGATCAACACGCCCACGATGGCGGCGATGCCCATCGAGATGAACCCCACCTTCACCGAGACCACTGCGCCGTGAACCATCCGTGCCGCAAGGTCGCGCCCGTTGCCGTCGGTGCCCAGCCAGTGCCGACGCGACGGCGACGCGAGCGCGTCTTCGCTGATTTCGAGCGGGCCGTAGGGGATCGGCGGCCATAAGGCGAACGCGTCGTTATCAAGCGCGCGTTTCGCGTCGAAACCGACATTGCTGAACGGAAGCGAATCGCGCACGAGCCATTTGCCGAACGGGAAACGGTGCGCCACGTCGATCAGTGCGGGAAAATGCAGCGCTCCCTCGTAGCGGCATGCGATCGGCCGGTCGCCCGCGATGAGTGGCGCCAGCAGCGCGACGGACAGCAGCATGACGACGACCGCGAGACCGATCACGCCGCGACGGCTGGAGCGAAACCGCCGCCACACGCGCCTGCGGTGGCTGTTGGCAGCGGGCTGTCGCGCGTCAATCAACATGGTCCATCCCACCGTCGTATCGAATCCGCGGGTCGAGCCAGGCGTATGAGACGTCCGCCAGCAGCGTGCCGATTTGTACCAGGACGGCCGTGATCACGGACAACGCCATCACGGTCGGATAGTCGCGCTGCAGGATGCTGTCGAACATGAGCCGGCCGATGCCCGGCCAGGCGAACATGACCTCCAGTATCGCCGATCCCGCGATGACGGTCGGGAAGAGCATGCCCAGGTACGTCACCAGCGGGATCATGGTGTTCCGCATCGCGTGGCGGATCACCACGCGGCGATCGGAGAGTCCCTTGGCCCGCGCCGTCCGCACGTAATCCTGTTGCAGGACCTCGAGGAGATTGCCACGGACGAATCGCGCCTGGAATGCCAGCGCGGGGTAGGTGAAGCAGATCGTGATCAGCAGGAAGTGCTTGAACAGGTCGGCGGTTTTCCCCCACGCCGGCAGATCGTCGAACCCGTCTGAATAGGCGCCGCGAATCGGCAGCCATTCGATGGGTACGGTCACGACGATGACGATCAGCACCATCGCGGTGACATAGCTTGGCACCGAATAGAGGGCGTACAGCAACGTGCCGGAGACGGAATCAAACCATCCGCCACGTCGCGTCGCGGATCGCACGCCGATCGGCACGGCCAACACAAGCCCGAACACCATCGACAGCATCGCCACGCCCAGCGTCCAGGGAAGCCGTTCGCTGATCTTGTCCCACACCGGGCGGTGATCGGGAATTGAATTCCCGAAGTCGAGTGTCACGATGCGTCTCAACCACGTCGCGTATTGCGTGTGCAAGGGCTGATCCAGACCGAAGTGTCTTTCGAGAAGTTCGTACGTGTGCCGGGAGGTTTCCGCCGGCACCGATTCATCGACGAGTCGGTCCAGGGGATCGCCGGGCGCGAGGTGAATGACCGCGAAGGTAACGACCGTGATGCCGAGAAAGGTCGGCACGGCCAGGATCAATCGCTTGAGTATGTAACGGAACATGTCGTCCTACGCCGGGTGCGCGGTGTATCACGGAGCGGCGGATTCGTGCAGCGCCAAGTCCTTCGGAACCCACCAGTTGCGTGTTCCGGGATGGAACATGTGCGGTCCCCGGGGCGTCATGCGAATGCCGCGCAATCGCTTGTTGAAGCCCCAGATGTTGGCGGCGTCGACCAGGAACAGATAGGGCGCGTCCTCGTACACGCGTTTCGAGATCTCGGCGTAGCAGCGCATGCGCTCGTCGTCGTTGAAGGTTCGACGCCCCAAGTCGAACAGCGCGTCCACGCGGGCGCTGGCGTACGCTCCGTAGTTTCGGCCGCTTTCGTAGGACTCGCTGTGCCACAAGTTCCACGCCGTGTCCGGGTCCACACCGAGCGTGAACGTCGACAGAGTCGCCTGAAAATCGTGTGCCCGGATCTGACCGAGGAGCGTCGCCCATTCAACCACTTGCGATTTCATCTCGACGCCGATGCGTTTGAGGTCCTGTTCGAGGATGGCCGTTATCTTCGGCGCTGTCTGGCTCTCCTGCGGTATCTTGATGGTGAACGAAAGACGAGTTCTCACCGGCGCCCCGCTGTCATGGATTGTCTTGTATCGCCACCCGTCCCGGTCATCCGGCAGCCAGCCGGCCTTATCGAGCAGGGCGGCCGCCGCGCTGAGGTCGAATCGAAAACGCTCCGGTTCGATCCCGAACCTGGCGAGCAGCTCGGGATAGGCGCCGTGCGACTGCTCGAACAACCCGTGGAACACCTGCCTGGCGATCAGCGGATAATTCGTGGAAAAGGACATCGCCCGACGGACCGCCCGGTCGGCGAAGAACGGGTTCGTACCGTTCTGGTTCCACACGATGTAATAGAACTGCCACCGCGGCGAGAACGCCTTCACGCCAACTTTGGAGAAACTCTCGCTCGCCGTTTCGAGCGCGAACTGCTGCGGTGTCAACTCGATTTCGTCGATCTCCTGCCGCTCGAACGCCAGAAGGCGGCCCTCCGCCGCGGGGATGATCCGATAGACGATCCGCTTGAAGTACGGTTTCGGTCCCGGGTAGTCGTCCCAACGTTCGAGTACGATCTTGTCGTCGGCGATCCACTCGACGAAACGGTAGGGTCCGCTGCCGATCGGGTGCCGGTTCATCCGCGCGTTGTGGTCACTCCTCACCATCGTCGGATCGTCGGCTTCGCCCTTTTCATAGATGTGCTTGGGAATCACATTGAACGACAGGTTCCACTTGTTCGTCGGCAGGGCGGCTCTGTGCGTGAAGCGAACGGTGCGGTCGTTGAGCGCCACGCACGCCGTGATCTGGTCCGTCCCCGTGCGCGCCGACGGC
>JAJDDR010000452.1 GCA_029260255.1 Phycisphaerae bacterium | reverse complement strand
ACGAATCCTGGGGAAAGGGCGGTCAAGCAGCGGAGTATCGAGCAATGCTCCCGAGCGAGCATGAGGCAAGCAAGTCGCCGACACCGTAATCGTACACGTCCTGGGCGTGTTGTGTTCTTTCCTCACACAAAGACCGTACGGGCTCATGCCGCCAAGAACGACGCCGGGCTCACGCAGCCGCGTAAGCGGAAACGTAAGCCACGGCGAGACAAGGGTTAACGGATTACGTCACAAGGGGTTACGCACTGAGCGCGCACTGGATCCCAGACTGGTTTCGGACTGTTCTCAGGGTAGTCTGGACACAACAGTGACACAACTCTCGGCGGGAGAGACTCATCAGATCGCCGTCTGCATGCAACGGTTTCTGAGCGGCCGTAGCCGGAAGCGGGGAACCACCCGGAACCGCGCGGCATTGTGTCCAGTATGCGAGCCGCGCGAGTCGATTACCGCCGACTATCGAGGCTGCCCACGCCGTACAGTTCTTGACACCAGTCAAGGTCACCTCAGTGGAATCCGCACGTCGTGTGTGGCCTCGATGTTCTACGAAAGCTTCTCGTATCAGGCGCAGAGTTGGAATCACCCGCGCCGACTGGTGGCCAAGGTCGAGTGGCATTGGGACGAGTTGTTCCCGCGCGTCGGATTCATCGTGACCAACATGACGGGCTGGTCGAGGAAGGTGGTGAAGTTCTGCAACGGTCGCGGAACGGCAGAGCAATGGATCAAGGAGGGCAAGTATGCCGTGAAGTGGACACGGTTGTCGTGTCGAAACTTCAGGGACAACCAGGCGAGGCTGCAACTGTTCGCGCTGGCGTACAACCTGGGGAACTTCCTGCGGCGGTTGGCGTTGCCGAGGTCGGTGAAACACTGGTCCCTGACGACGCTCCGCGAGAAGCTGATCAAGATCGGTGCCAAGGTGGTGACCCACTCGCGGCATGTGATCTTCCAGATGGGCGAGGTGGCGGTGCCACGCGAGTTGTTTGCAGCGATCCTGAATCGCATCCAGCGCTTCGGTGTGCCGCCGCCGTTGGTGCAGCGCGGCTGACGCGGCGACCAGACGAAGAACTGGAGATTGGCGGGGCAAGGGTCGGTGCTGCGCGGAGATGGCACAAGACGGTCGTTCCGATGGCGGGAGCAGCAGAATCAGCGACTCGGCAGGTCGGGAGGCTGGCTCGCTGGGCCAAGCAAGGGCTGATAGGCGGCTTTCGCTTGAATCGGGTGGCTCGCCAGCGTACGATGGCGGTTCGAGGTTCGATAAACGGGAAATGTCGGGCGGAGATGGGGTAAGATGATCGCCACCCGAGTAGCGTGATTGATGCAGAACCCACCGTGCGCAATCCTCCCCAGTCAAGTGGTGGGGGTGCGGGTGCGGGTGCGGGTGCGGGATGAGCGACACTCTTCGCAGGCTGCCCGTATCGAAGGACATTTCATTGGTGGGATCAGATCAAGGAGACCCAGGCTACGTGTCCACGCGACATTGTGATTCTGTTGTTCATCGGCTCACTTTTCGGGGCTCCTACGGCGTCGGCCCAAACGACAATCAAGGGAGACGTTACTTGGACCGCCGGATCGACCGTCACACCGGACGGCAGCGTGACTGTCTTGGGGAACTTGACGGTCGAAGCGGGAGTGACCGTCTACATGGAACCCGATGCCGCCCTGCACGTGGCCGCCGGGGGGAGTATGAGCGTCAACGGGTCCGCGGGTGATCGTGTGCTCTTTACGTCGGTCGACGGTCCGCCGGCGTGCGGCGTCTGGGAACACATCGAGTTCGCCCCGGGCAGTTCCGGCACCATGGTCTACGCGATCATCGAGCACGCGCGCACGGGTATTGTCATCGCGGGCAGTTCTCCGACTATTGAGAACTGCACCATTCGTAACATCTGTGGACTCAGTGGCGCCACCGGCGCGGCGACTGAGCCGGGCGAGGAAGGTATGCCGGCATATGGGATTCTCATTGAGGGCGCCGCAAGCCCCACAATTCGCGCCAACGAGATTGACTCGGTGACCGGCGGAAACGGCGGTTCGGGCGGCGGTCCTCTGTGCGCGCAAGCGGGCGCCGCTGGCGGAGCGGGCGGTTCCGCGGTTGGTGTTCTCGTCCGTAACGGAGCAGCGGTGACGATGTCCGAAAACACGATCCGAAACGTCGCGGGCGGTGTCGGTGGCGCCGGCGGCGGCGGTCTCACCGGCCCCGGCTGCCAGATCGGCGGCGGCGACGGCGGTCCGGGTGGCGACGCCTTCGGAGTTCGCATCACGGAGAGCCCCGCCGCGACGATCGCGACCAATGCGATCGACGGGGTCAACGGTGGAGCCGGTTCCAACGGTCGTGACTTCACGCCCGTTGGAGATTCCGGCTTTTCGGGAACCGCGGGCGGATCCGGTGGCGCGGCCACTGGCATTGACATGCGGCAGACGCTTCTCGTATCGGGGGCGCAAAACGTCACCGTCAACGTGAGTGGCGGATCCGGCGGTACCGGCGGCCGTGGCTCCACCAACGCACCATATACATTTGTTCCTCCCGGGCTCGGCGCGCGCGGCGGAGACGCCACTGGAATATGCGCAGACACCTGCTCGGACCTGGCAATGAGTAACGGCCTTTGCAGCACGGTCATCGGTGGTGCGGCCGGGAACGTCGGATACTCTGACTTCCCACTGGGAGACGGCGCGCCGGGCGGCGCATCGACCGGCATCCTCATCAGCGCGACCGATCTACTCCGAGTCCAAGTCTACGACCTGCAACTGATCACCGGCGGAGCGGGCGGACTGGGCGGACAAATATGTGGAACCGGCGGAGCGGCGACCGGCGTCCGACTTTCGGACGTCGCCGATGCGTTACTCGTCGATGGCAGAGTCCGCGCTGTGGCCGGTGGTCATGGAGGCGACTCCGGCCCTGCGCGCCTTGACGGCGGCAACGGAGGCGATGCGCACGGCATCGCCCAGCAGTCCTCGTCGCTGGTCGCGCAACGTTGCGTCGTCGAGGACGTCATCTCTGGGACAGGAGGGCATGGAGGAGTTTACTGGGACGGTCACGCTACGCACATGTACGGTCACAAGGGCGGGAATGGAGGCAACGCCGGTGGAATCCGGTCAGACTCCGGCTCAGTGCACGCGAACAGTGCCGTCATCCGGGACATCAGCGGCGGCGAGGGTGGCACGGGTGGAGACGGGATCGGGCCCATGGGAGGCGAGGGTGGAGACGGTGGAAACGGTGGCCCCGCACAGTTCGTGGTCACAACCGCGGGCGTAGGAACGATCGCGCTCAGCACAATGCTCGATTGCACGGGCGGAGCGCGCGGTGAAGGTGGACGCGGCGGAGTACCGTTGTTTCCCGACATCAATCCCGGTGAGCCGGGACAGCCCGGCTCGTCGTACGGGCTGCGCGGGATGGAACAAGCAGCGGTGCATGTCTCGAACTCCATACTGGTCACGTCATCCGGAGTGCTCGGCATTGGCGCGATCGATGGTTCCGCCGTGATTAGTGATCACAACGACATCTGGGGATTCGCCGTTTCCCACGAAGGTCTGTCGCCGGGCACGGGAGATGTCTCCGCCGACCCCCGGATCCGTGACGCCGGCAATGGATTGTTCGGGCTCCTGTCCGGATCACCTTGTATCGATGCCGGTCGCAACGACTTGGTGCCATCGGGTGTCACCATTGACTTCGAGGGGAACCCTCGCTTCGTGGACTTCCCAACCACGCAGGATTGCCCTCAACCCGGCGCCGATTGCGGTGTACCCCCGATCGTGGACATGGGAGCGTTCGAACGGCAGGCGGTGCCCGATCTGGACGACGACGGCGACGTTGATCTCGACGACTACGCGCTATACCTCGACTGCGTGACCGACCCCGTCGCGGATCCGGTTCCTCCGGAGTGCGCGCCGGGTGACCACGACAATGACGGCGATGTCGATCTCACAGATTTCGGCGCGCTGCAGCGAGCCTTCACGGGATAGTTGATCGGTCTTCCGGCTTTGCCTCGCACCCGGGGGCATGGGGCAGGCTCGCGGGCCCCGTCATGCAGGCTTCCCAGCTTGTGGAGTCGGGTCAGGTCCACATCGCCGTCACGCTCGGGATCGCCGATGCCGGGCTCATAGGCGCCCATCTCGACCTGCCCGCAGAGAATCCCGGCGTGCCCATCGCCGTCGATCTGATCCGGCTCATCGATGTCGGTGTGGTCGGGCGGCACTATGGCCCCGTGAATGCTGATTGAAACGTCCCAAAGTCAACCATGTCCACGTCCGTATCGCCGTCGAAATCGAAGCAGACGCACTCGGGTGCGATCAGCCCGCCACCCGGGCCGCCCGCGCAATCCACGAACGCATCGAAATCGAAGAGGTTGACGGCCGAGTCGCAATTGCAGTCGCCCTCGGCCTGTTGAAACCAGAACCCAGCGGCCAACTCGAATTGACCGCCGGTCATCAGCACGCCGGCATCGGACTGACCGGCCGTTCCGGACAACTCGAAGTCCCCGCCGGCGGCGTGCAGGACGCCCCCGCCGTCGATCGTCCAGCGGATCATTTCGAACTCGTCTGCCAGGGCGATGCCGGACACCAGCATCGCAGTCGCGGTCAGCGCGCGGATCGTCATTCGTGCATGCGTGTTCATTATTTACTCTCCTCTCGCGTGGAACGTAGTAGTTCCACGAGCGTTTCAAGCTCC
>JAJDDR010000451.1 GCA_029260255.1 Phycisphaerae bacterium | reverse complement strand
GGTCGGCGTCGGCATCGGTGTATTCGAGCGTCTCCCGGGCGATGGCGATTTTCGTAGTGAGCTGCGCCAGTTTGCGCTCGCGCGCCGCACGCTCGGCGCGAAAGGTGTTACGTTCCAAGCGGGTGCGGCATTCGAACGTCGCTCGTTGCAGTCCGCCAACGGGCATCAAGGGTGGCGAGCCGCTGTCCGTGTCGGGCTTGGCGGCAACACGCGGACCGTCTCCATCCAAATCAACGGTCTGCCGCATGCGAACGATTTGCTCGGCGACCATCAGGACAACCGGCGTACGAAGCCGTTCGGCGACGTTGAAGGCCTCGCAGGTGAGCCGGTAGGCCGACGCGACGTCGGCGACGGACAGCACCGGCAGCGGGCATCCTCCCGAAATCACGCTGCGCGCCAGCGTCACGTCACACTCGCCGGCAACGAGCGAACCCGCACCCTGGCGGCAGACGATCACCAGCGGCACCTCGGCGGCCTGCGCGAATCCGATCTCGTCGACACACCGCGGCAGACCGCGGCTCGAGATGAACGCCATGGAACGCGCACCCGCCATGGCGGCGCCGATGCACTGTCCCACGGCGACGGGTTCGTCTTCCACTTGGACGGCGGAATCGATGAGATTGGTCGCCACGGTCGCGAAGAAATCGCAGCGCGCATGCGCCGCGCCGCGCATGATTGCCTCGTAGCCGCTGGTGAACTCACGCATCAGATCGCGTCGTCGGCTGCGAACTCACGCGCCATGGTGTCGAGGTACCGCCACTGCTCCCGGATCTGCGCTATGAACTGGTCGACGTCCAACGATCCGGATCGGTAGCGCCGCTGGCGCGAGACGTATTGGTTGATCGCTTCCGGCGTCGGCGGAGCGGGTCGGAGGTTGATCCGGTAGCGCGATCCATCGAACACCTCGTACAGCGGAAACAGCCCGCAATCGACCGAGTACCGGACCAGATCGACGCTTTCTTCGGGCTCCGATTTCCATCCGGTCGGGCAGGGCGAGTGGATCAGAAGGAAGCGAAAACCCTTGATCTGTTGAGCGGCTCGTAGTTTGCGGAGGAAGTCCTCGCGGTGGGCGATCGACAGGGTGGCGGCGTAGGGGATGCGGTGCGCCGCCATGATCGCCATGATGTCCTTCTTCCGCTCGGCTTTTCCGCCGGGACTCGTCGATGTGGCCACACCCAACGGCGTCGCGCTGCTCCGTTGGCCGCCGGTGTTGCCGTAGATCTCGTTGTCGTAGCAGATGTAGATGATGTTGTCGTTTCGTTCGGCCGCCGCCGACAGCGTTGCGATGCCGATGTCATACGTTCCGCCGTCACCCGCCCAGCAGATGACGGGGTGATCCTCATGGTTCAATTCGGTGACTGCGTTGAGACCGGTTGCGACGGCCGCGGCACTGGCGAAGGTGCTTGCGGCGACCGGCGCGCTGTACGATGTGGTGGGAAACGCACCGGCGGTGACGATCCCGCAGCAGGCGGGGATGACGACCAGCGGCATCTTCCCGTCCAGCGCTTCGCCCAGCCAGAGCAGCCCGAGTGACATGCCGCAACCGGCGCAGTTGGTGTTGCCCGCGCGCAGCAGATGCTCGCACTGCGGTCCGCAATCGGTCTGTCCTTCGAGAGTCGTGGAACTCATGCCGCCACCTCTTTCCACGCGGGCTCACCGCTGCGCTCGCGCCGCAGCAGGTCGTCCACGATTTCGTCGAGCACTTCGGGGGTCACGTCCCCGCCGCCCAGACCCACGAGGTAATCCTGAACGATGATGTCGGGTCGATCGCGCAGTGATGTCACGATTTCAGGCCAGAAGATGCCGCCGGACCCCGGCGAGTGATTCCGATCCAGCACACCGACGCGCCGGGCGTTCGGAACCGCGTCGCAGAACGCCTGCCGCGGGAACGGTCGAAACAGCTTGGACTTGATCATGCCGATCTTCTCGCCGGCGGACCGTCGCTTCTCAACGACGCCGCGAAGCGTCCTTGCCATCGTGTTGCACGCGACAAGGACCGTCTCGGCGTCCTGTGTGTGCTCGGTCGCGATCGCGCCGTCCGGGCGACGACCGAACACCGCTTCGAACTCGTCGCGGGCTTCTTCGAGAACGTCCGGCACGTTCTCCATGGCCTGTTGAATCTCGCGGCGGTGGTGCTCCGTCTCTCTCGGCCAGGTCAGCCCGCCGACGGTGGTCGGCTTGTCGACGTTCAAGCGGTGCGGGACGTTGCAGCAGGTCTCGAGGAACGCATCGACCTGTTCCTGCTCGGGAAGGTTGACGACCATCTGGGTGTGCGAGGTGACGAACCCGTCCATCGCCACCATGGCGGGCAGTAGCACGCGCGGGTCTTCGGCGACGCGAAACGAAAGCAGGATCGTGTCGACCAGATCCTGGTGCGAGTCGGTGTAGAACTGCAACCACGCCGCGTCGCGGAGCATCAGGCTGTCGCCCTGGTCGACCCAGATGTTCCACGGCGGACCGAGCGTGCGGTTCACCGCGATCATGACGATCGGCAGGCGGTAGAACCCGGCCGCAAAGACGTTCTCGGTCATGTAGGCCAACCCGTTCGACGAGCTGGCGGTGAACGCGCGGGCACCGCCGAGCGACGCACCGATGCAGACGGCCATCGCGCTGTGCTCTGATTCGACGGGGACGATGCGGCCCTTGGTGAACTGAACGCCGCGTAGATACTCTATGATCTCGCTCTGCGGCGTGATCGGGTAGGCGCCGCCGGCGCAGCCGCGCGCCTGACGGTTGGCCTCGCCTGCGGCCGCGAGCGTGTAACCCGCCGCGAAATTGCCTGTTACGAGTTTCCTTGCCACCAGTAATCCTCCGGGTGTCTGGCGCTACAGATCCGCCATATAGATGACGCCACGCGGGCACTCCGACGCGCAGATTCCGCAACCCTTGCAATGATCGAAGTTCACCGTGTAACCCTCGCCGTTGCGCAACAGGATTCCCTCCGGACAGTGATCCATGCACCGATCGCAGAACGTACAGACGCCGCAACTGAAGCATCGCTGCGCCTCGGCCACCGCCTGCGCCCCGTCGTCGACCGGAGAGAACCCGGACCGCACTTCTGTGAAACTCCGCCGGCGCTCCTGCAATTCCAGCATCCGGGGCTCGGAACGCGGCGAATGCGAGAACACGTGCGTCCGAAGCACATCGGGTTCGGCGACAGTTTCTGCGGGTGGCGGGAACAGATCCTCACCGGTCAGCGTGCGGTGGATGTGCCACGCAGCCCGCCGACCGCCGCCGATCGCGGCCGTGACCGTTCCCTCGTTGACCGCGAAGTCGCCGCCCGCGAAAACCGGCGCACCCGTCAGACCGAGCGGAGACTCCTCACCCTTGACCTCGGAACCCTCGGGCAGGATCGACAGGTCCGAAGACTGCCCCAGCGCCAGAACGACGCGGTCGCAGCGCATGTCGAAGTAGGCGTCCTCGCTGGTCTCCTGGACCGGTCTGGGGCGTCCCGATTCGTCCGGCTCGCCCAGCCGCATGCGCACGCACGTCAGCAAGTGACCGACGCCGTCGTGGCGCAGCCGCACCGGCGAGACCAATTCACGCAGCTCAATACCCTCTTCGATGGCCTCGTCGATTTCCTCGCGGATTGCAGGCATCTGGTCGCGACTCCGCCGGTACACCACCTCGACGCGGGCCCCGAGCCGTCGAGCGGAGCGGGCGGCGTCCATAGCGGTGTTGCCGCCACCGATCACGATGACGCGTTCGCCTTCCAGTGACTCCGGCGCTCGGCGGATTCGATCCAGAAACGCGATGCCCTGTTCAATCTTGCCGTCGCCACCGTCGGCGCTTCCGAGATCCATGGCACGCAGATGTTGCAGCCCGGTGCCGACGAACACGGCGGAGAACGCATGGGAGAGTCGGAGCAACTCCTCGCGATCCACCGTCCACCCGGTTTCGACGGTCACCCCGTGGTCGACGATGAACTTGATCTCTCGGTCCAGCACCTCACGCGGCAGGCGATACGACGGGATGCCGGTGCGCATCACACCGCCGAGTTCGTCGTCGCGCTCGAACAGCGTGACGCGGTAGGCCAAGCGCGCCAGGTGGTAGGCCGCACTGAGACCCGCGGGACCCGAGCCGACCACGGCCACCATTTCGTCGCGCCATCGATGGGGGTCGTCGTGCCCGCTGATGGCAACGTGGGCCTTGCCCTTATCCGCGGCGAAGCGCTCCAGTTCTCGGATGTTCACGGATTCGTCGAACTCAGACCTGTTGCACGCATCCATGCAGGGCGCCGGGCACACGCGACCGCACACAGCCGGAAACGGCGAGGTCTCGTGCAGGATGCGCAGCGCCTCGGTGTGGTCCTTCTTGCCCACGGCTTCCAGGAAACCGCGGACGTCGTTGCCCGCGGGGCAGCCGTTGTTGCACGGCGGCGTCAGTTGTTGCCGGTGTGGCTGGCGCGTCGTCCAGTCGCCGGTGTGGATCTTCGGACGACTCCCCACAACGTCGTCGAACAGTCCGGCGACTTTGGTGTCACGCTGTGGCATCGAAGGCGCGACGGGCTCGCCCGCCAGTCGATCGCTGCGTACCGATTCAAACGCCTGTGTCGCGGCGGTGACATTCCCGCCCCCGAAGTTCACTTCCGCGAGGGCGCCTTTCACATCGTCCAGCGTCAGCCCCAGGACGCGTCCCGCGGCACCGAGGATGGTCGTGTTGACGATCGGCACGGTGCGCGTGCCAAGACCGTTGGCGACCGCGATGCAGGTGGCGTCGAGGGTGGCGACGTTGCGGCCGGGGAACATCTCGGTGAACGCCTCCGGTGCGTCGGGGCTGTTGAGAATGATCCAGCCGTCGGGCTTGTGTCCGATGAGCACGCGTTCGGTGGTCAGCGTGCGGTCGAGCACGATCACATGATCGGGCTCGCGGATCTGGTTGTGGTTGGTAATCTCGGAATCGTCGATCCGCACGTAGGCTTGAAGCGGGGCACCGGATCGCTCGGCCGCGTACACGCCGAACGCCTGAACGTGTTTTCCTTCGAGGAAGTAGGCGTTGGCGATCAGCTTGGCGAGCGTCACGCCCCCTTGTCCGCCTCGTCCGTAGATAGTCATCTCGATCATGGTGGAACCTTCCGAGACGAACCTGCGCCAATTCACACTGACCCTGTGGCATTTGGCGCGCCAAATGACAACACTTAGGATGATACTCGAAAAGGGCCGCGTTGTAACATCCGGTGGGATTGATTGCCGGGACGCGAGAGGTCATGATGTGCGAGTGCGGCACGTGAATTGATGGGCTACGCGCGTACGGCGCGGTCGACCGTTGCGGACCTCGTCTGATTCCGCGGTCGTTGTGACCCCGAGCATGATGTACTGGACACCGCGATTCGTCGCATCGTTTCCTTGGAGAGGTAGACTATGATCAAGTTCGGTCCTGGAAACCTACGCATCCCCAAGTTTGAAAAACCGGTCTACTTGGTGGCCGGCGGGATGACCGACTTCAGAAAACGGTACCCCGAGAAGAACAGTTCGGAGTTGTGCACCGAAGCGATGCGCATGGCCGTCGAAGAGAACGACCTCGAGATATCGGCCGAGGAATTCCGGCGCAAGGTGAACTGGTGCGTGTATTCACAGTTCGCCGACCACTTCGGCGATCAGCTTCTCGCGGCATCCAAGATTCACGACTATCTGGGCTTCGATCCCCTGGGCAACATCGAGGTCAAGACCGGCGGCGCCACGGGTGGCTCGTCGGTGCTCGCGGCGGCGCAGGCGGTTGCCTCCGGCTATGCGGATTGCGTCCCGGTCATCGGCTGGGAGCGCATGGACGACGTCAGCACCAAGGTGGGCAACTCGTACATCGCCAGCGCGGCGTGCAAGGACTTTGAATCGGAACTCGGCTGGATGTACGCCGCATACTACGCGCTGATGGCGCAGCGATACCAGTACGAGAACAGCGTCCCGCACGAGACGCTGGCCAAGATCGCCTGCAAGAATCACGAGTACGCGTACTACTCCCCTTTCGCGCAGAACCCCGGCAAGTACACCGTGCAGGACGTTCTGGACAACGACCTGGTGTCCGACCCGCTGACGTTTCTCGAGTGCTGCGTGATGAGCGTGGGGTCGGCCGTGCTGATCCTGGCGGACGAGAAGACCGCGTACGAGATGACGGATCATCCGGTCCAACTCAAAGCCATCTGCGGCGGGACGCACACGCTGCGCACGGCCGACCGCCGCAATATGCCGATATTGCTCCTGCCCAACGAAACGGAGGAAACCTACAAGGACTACTTCACGAGCCGCCGGCAGGATTGGCCGGGTTTCAGCTCGTTCCTGGCGTCGCGCATGGCAGCCTACCTGGCCTACAACATGGCCGGCATCAAGGACCCCGTCGAAGACTTCGACATCCTCGAGACGCACGACGCGTTCACTATTTCCGACATTCAAACATACGAGGACATCGGGTTGCGACCTTACGGCCGAGGGCGCGAGTTCATCGAGTCCGGCGAGGGGTACTTCGACGGGAAGCTGCCGACCAACCTGTCCGGCGGGCTGATCGGCACCATGCACTCGGTCGGCGCGACGGGGATCTTCCAGTTGATCGAGATCATGTGGCAGATGCAGGGCAAGTACGACAAGTTCCACGGCAATCCCGAGTTGTGGACACGGTTCGGCAAGAAGAAGCCCGACGATTGGAAGAGCCTGCAGCTCGACAATCCCAAACTCGGCTGCGCGATCAGTCACGCCGGCACGGGAAGCCACGTGACGTGCTCGATCTTGGAAAAGGCGTAAGCGTACGGCTGAAGGCATATCCACGCCCGTTGTCCGTTCTGAACTGACAAGCGTGAGGAGTAGCCATGATCATTGAGTACCTAACCGTCAAGGGATTCCGGCGGCTCGAGTCCGTTGACAGGCTCGAGTTGCGACCGTTGACCGTGGTTCTTGGCCCGAATGGATCAGGCAAAACCTCCCTTCTGGATGTTGTGCGGTTTCTGGCACGTTCGGCGGCGGGCGCGAGTAAGGACACATTGAACGAGTTTGGTGGATTGTCGTCGGTGCTCACGCGAGGCCGAGCGTCTTCCCTTCATCTCGGCGTTTCGACTCCCGCGCGACCTGACCTCCATGGGGCAGAGTGTACGCCACTGGATTACACGCTTGGTATCGAGACGCAGGGGCAAGGCTACAGGCTTTCCGAGGAGACCCTCTCGCAGCAGTTGAATCCTGACAAACCGGCACCATTCAAGCACATCGACGTTCACGCGCCGCGCGTTCGCTACTCAGAGCCCGGGACAGAAGGTTTCGTCGAGCCGAGCTGGGATTACGACGCCTTTGAGACGGCCCTGTCACAGGCGCCCAAGATGTACCGGCAGTGCGAGACCTTTCGCCAGCGGCTTGCGTCTTTGGCCACGTACTCCGCCCGGGATCTTCAACTCGGGCCGCGGTCGCCGGCGCGAGCACCCCAGCCCATGCGACCCGCGAACCTGCCGGGCAGTGCTGGAGAGGACTTGGTTTCCTGTTTGTACTACCTCCGAGAGACGAATCGGGATCGTTTCGAGATGGTTGAAGACGCGCTGTCCGCCGCGTTCCCGTCTTTCGAACGCCTCGATTTTCCGCCGGTTGCGGCGGGTACGATCTCGGTTACGTGGAAGGACCGCGAGTTCACAGAATCGATGTTTGCCCATGAGTTGTCGGACGGGACATTGCGGTTTCTCTGGCTGGTAACGCTCCTGAGTTGCCCCGCCCTCACGGCGATTACCCTGCTCGACGAGCCGGAGGTCAGCCTGCACCCGGGCATGCTGCGGGTGCTCAGCGATTTACTGCGCGAGTCGGCGACACACAGCCAGTTGATCGTAGCGACACACTCGGAGAGTTTCGTTCGCTTTTTGCGCCCGGAGGAGATTCTCGCCCTCGACATCGAGGATGGGCATGCGGTGGCGCGCTGGGGTGACACGTTTGATCTGGAACCCTGGCTCCAGGACTACACACTGGACCAACTCTGGCGCATGAATCGATTCGGGGCCAATCCATGAAGATCAGCCTGGTTGTTGAGGGGAGAACGGAGGTTGCGTTTCGCGACGCGCTCCGCCGTTTTCTGGCACCACGGCTCGCCGGGCGCATGCCGAAACTCGACCCGGTTCCTCAAGACGGACGTGTCCCTACCCGCGACAAGCTCCAGCGACTGGTCGAACGCCTGCTTGCCGGCAAGAATCGAGCAGATGCGGTGATCGCGCTGACCGATGTGTACACCGGAACCCGTGAATTCGAGGATGCGGAAGACGCGAAGGCAAAAATGCGAGATTGGGTGGGAGACGAGTCTCGTTTTCATCCGCATGCGGCTCAGTACGACTTCGAGGCTTGGCTACTGCCCTATTGGGAGAATCTCCAACAACTCGCCGGGCACAACAAGTCAGCACCTTCGGCTGATCCGGAGCGAGTCAACCATGGCAAGCCGCCATCCCGGCATATCGCGGAACTCTTTGAGGCAGGCAAATGCCGCAAGAGCTACAACAAACCGCGTGACGCCAAGAGAATACTCCGGGACGTCACGCTCCTTGAAGCGGCCCACAAATGCCGTGAGCTTAGGTTGTTTCTGAACACAATCCTCGAACTCTGCGAAGGGGAGCCGATCCCCGATAAGTGAATACTGACCCGAGAATGACGGAGGTGATATCGTGAGCATCAATTGGCCAACTGCCTGCCTGGAAGTCGTCCAAGAAGACCCGCTGGTCATCAAGAATCCCAAGACTTGGCACCACAACCACAGCTACGGCGGCTGGGGTAAGTTCTTCCTCGGCTTGCGCGAAGAGAAGCTCCTCGCGACGCGCTGCACGAACCTGAACTGCGCGGAGAAGCGCCTGTGGCTGCCCCCACGGTGCGAATGTCCGGACTGCTGGTGCGAGACGGAGTGGATCGAGGCTCCGCAACAAGGAACCGTGTACACTCATTCGACCGTCACGTACCCCGGCGAGTTGTTCAAACTCCCGCCCGGCACGCCGCTGATCAGTGTCGAGATCGAGGGCGTCTGCACCAAGATGATGAGCTGGCTCAAGGAGGGCAAGCCGGAATTCGGCATGCCCATCAAGGCGGTTTTCAACACGGAGAAGCCGACCAACACGATCCTCGATCTCGCGTGGGTGCCGGTCTAGGCGCGACCCCGTTCGCCCGGAGGTGATCCGTGAGTGAAACCGTCTTTCCGCCGAATCTCGATTCGTTCACCAAAGCCGAGATCCCCATCGCGGGTCTCGTCGGCCGGGTAGTCAATAGCGATTGCGGCAAGATCAACTTCATCCACGCGGAAACGGACGTGGTCGTTCCCATGCACCATCACGGTGCGCAGTGGGGGATGGTCCTGGAAGGCGCAATGGAGTTGATCATGGGCGGAAAAACGGAAACATACCGGCGGGGCGACACGCACTACATCCCCGCCGGCGTCGATCACGAGGCCAAGCTCCAGGCCGGCTGGAAGGGGCTCTACATCTTCCTCCAGGATCCAAGCTGACCCAAACAACAACGGCCGGCGACGCTCCAATGCGCGTCGCCGGCCGCTTGGTGTCAATCTCGATCCGGTGCGCCTACGGCGCCAACTCGGCAACGATGTCAGACGTGATGGCCAGCGCCGCTCGAGCGTAGAGCGCGTTGTGTACGCCCGTGCTTCCGTCGGCGCTGACGAAGTCGCGATTGAACTTGGCGGTAGCCAGGCGGGCCTGGTCTGCTTCGCTCAAGGTCGTGGGGTCGATGTACAACGCGTTTTCAGAATCGAAGTACGCGCCGAGTCGATCCAGTTCCGCCTGGATCTCGGCTTGAACGGAGGTGCGTTTCGAATCGGCCGTATCGGCGTCCGTGTGGCAATCGATGCACCCGGTGTACTGCTCGGCCTGGTGCTCCTCGATCGACTCGTCAAACGGGTTGAAGGTGTGCCCGGTGACGTTGGGCGCGCCTTCGTTCGGCTCCTCCACCTCGTGCGCCGCCACGTGACATTGGGCACACGCCTGACCGCTCGCGTCGAACAGGCTCGCGTGCGGGCTGAACGCGACGGTTAGCGCGGCGTTGTCCGCGTCGAACGCACCGACGCCGGTGGCCATCTCGAGCTGCGGGTGGTGCGGCGAGCCGCCGGGGAACGCGTCTTCGCCTTGGGTGTGGCATTGACCACAGAGATCGACGATCGGCAGGCGGAGTTGATGGGCCTGATCGACACCGCCGTGCGACGCGTGGCAGGTGGCGCATTCGAGTGAGAGCTGGGCGGTCTCCACGGTCGGAACGTCGACCTCGTCGCCCGCTTCCTGCAGTTCGATCGCGTATCGGTAATCCTGGGAGTGACAGCCGAGGCAGCCGTCCCCCGCGTGGCTGCTCGACCGCAGCCCTTCCAGCGCCGTGGCATGCGCCGACAACTCCCACTCATCCATGGTCGGGTGATGGGCGTCCGTGTGACAGGCGCCACACACCGTCGCCGCCAGATCGACGACCGGGCGCGACGCAAGGTCGCCCGGGTCGCGCGAGTGCGCGCCGGCGGGACCGTGACAGTTCTCGCACTGCACGCCGGCGAGATCCGGCGTCGTGGCTTCATCCACGTAGCCGTCGGTTTCGCCGAAGGCGACCGTGTGGCACCCGATGCATCCCGCGTTGGCTTCCTGGCCGATTCCGCGGAGCGCTTCCAGCGCATCCGCGTGCGCCGTCGCGGTCCAGTTCGCGTGCTTGTCCGCGTGACACGGCAGGCAGACCGCAGCACCGACGTACGCCTTGGGGGTGGTGCTCGCGTTGTCGTTTGCGTTGTCGACCGTCCCGGCGTTGTCGTTCGCGTTGTCGTTTGCGACCGGAGTGCTGCCATCCGGAATCGGACACCCGGCGATCAGCGACAGGATCGACGTCAGCCCGATCGTCAGCACCACAACACCTGTGAATCGTCCTCGTGTGCTCATCAAGTCGTCTCCGAACTCAAAGATATATCACGCGCTCGCCACCGCGCGGTGAGCGATCAGCACATCGCATTGCACCCCTTCAGGCGTGAGGGGATCGATGCGTGCTACCAGTACATCGACCGCGACGATTCAGTTAATAAATCTAAACGGTTTGGGATTCGTTCGCCTGGGGTGGACACCCCAGCGGGCCTCGGCCGCCTCATTCCCGCGAGTGAGACACCCAACCTACATACTCAGTTGGGTTTGCCAATGGCGAAGAGGCTTATTCGGCGACGCGCGACGGTGTCGGTGGTGAACACGAAGTAGTCCGCGTTGAAGCCGGCCGGTACGCGGTTGGCTACGTTCGGCGGCAGCGAGTGAGCGACGGCAACGCCCATCGGCATGGGGGCACCGGCGGACGGATCGTCGGATTCGCCCAGGAGCATCAGCAGGCGACCCCGGTCATCGAAAAGATGGATGCGTCCGAATTCGGGATCGGCGATGAACACGACACCGTCGGGACCGACGTCGAGGTGCTTCGGTTGGCCCAGGTCACCGTATCGGTTACCCGGCTGCCCGAACGCGGCAACCGGGGCGTGCGAAGCGTCGAAGATCTGCACCCGGGCGTTCATCATGTCCGCGACGGCGAGCTTGCCGTCGGCGGCGTGCGCGACGCCCATGGGGAAGTAGAACGTGCCGGGTTCGCTCCCGATCTTGCCGATCGAGGTGATGTGCTTTGCCTCGGTGGTCGAGAATACGTCAACCACATGAGCCGCGATGTCGGCGACGTACAGGTGGTCGCCATGCACCGCGACGGAAACCGGTCGGTAGTTGCCGTCTCGGGATTGGCGAAACCGCGCAACGGTTCGTCCCGATGAATCGAACGCGTAGACGGCGCCGCGTTCGGAATCCGCGACGTACACGGTTCCGTCGCTGCCGACGGCGACGTCGACGGGCTTGGTGAGCGTGACGTCACCGCTATCGCCGATGCGCCGGGCGTCACCGGTGCCGAGGTTCCAATCGTGGACGACGTTCTGAGCGGTGTCGCAGACGTACAAGTGCCCGTCGGCGTAGGCGATGCCGGCCGGCGTGCCGACCTGCGGACGAATCGATCCACCGCGAACGCGTTCGAGAAAGCTCGCGTGCGGCGTCACCAGATCCCCGAGACCGTTGAACACGGCGATGCGCACCGCGCGAGGAGCGCTCGGTGGTGGTGGGAAGTAGGCGATGCGATTCACCGAGCGCGGCGCGGCACACCCAAGCACACCGAGTGTGAGTCCACCCAGCAACGTGCATTCAGCGAATCGTCGTCGTGCGCGCATCGAACATCCAATCGGCCAGGGGCTCATTTCTTGTGACACGTCAGGCAAAGGGCGCTTCGGTTGTTGTCGCGGACGAGCATGGGGTCGGCGCCCGACTGATTGTGTGGATCGTGGCACGAAACACACTCGACCCGCTGGTCGGGCAGCGTCACGGCACCGCCGGCGACCACCGACGCGGACGGTCGAAACCCCTTGTCGAGCTGCGGGTAGGCAACGCCGACCGGGTGATTGCTGGTGCCATGCCCGGTTTCGAAAGTGCCCGGATGCTGTGCAAACGCGAGCGGATCGGCGGGAGTCCCCGTGACGGTGTCTTTGGCGATCGTGCCGTCGTGACATCGCATGCAAAGGTGCGAGCTGGCGGCTCCGCGGATCGCCGAACCGAATCGCCTGGAGAGGTCGGCGCTCGCGTCCCACAGCGGCGCGTCCTTCGGGTCCCTCGGTTCGTGGGGCATGTGGCAGACCCCGCAACGATCACCACCCGACCATGCGGCGTTGGCGAAGTCGTGCTTGGAGCCCTCGATACCGGCAAGCGCCCACCCGGTCATGGCGGCGGACATCGCACACACGACGCCGATTCTTAACGTGGTTCTGGTCATCGTCTCATTCCTCGCAGCGCTCCCGAAGACGCGGTCTTGCCCGCAGAGTTCTGGTACGGCATGTTGATGTGCGGGAATCCGTGGCAACTGAGCGTGCAGTTTCCGGCGAGCCGCCCGGTGTCCTGGTATTCCAACCGGCGTCCGGTCGGCGTGTCGACCGGGCTGACCACGGAGCGATCGAAGTTGATCAGGCTGCCGTGGTTGGTCGCGTTGCCCTGCCCTCGGTAGATGCCGTGCGCATCGTGGCAGACGCTGCACGGTGCGCGAATATCGACGATGTGGCGCTGGTGTCGCGAGAAGCTCTCGCTGCCCAGGATGCTGTCGCGATCGTGACAGCCGTAACAAAGCGCGTAGCTGTCAGCGCTCTCGACGGTCATGTCGTCGGTGTCGTAGTTGCGGACGAGGAGCGGCTCGAACAGCGAGCCGTGCGGGCCGTTGGCGCCCGAGCCGCCGAAGGCGCGGGCGTCGGGATTGTTGTGGCAGTCCGCGCAGGTGATGACGCTGCCGACGCGCAGGGGCGGGATCAGGCTGACGACGTCGGGGTTCCGTCGCGAGCCTCCGACGGGATGGAACGAAGGGTTCGACACCTGGAACTCGAGGCGCGTGTTCGTTTGCGTGGCGACGCGCGCGATTCTGACGCGCGGTCGTGCGACGCCGTCGCCGTGGCACTTGAAGCAAATCTCGTAGAGATAGGTCGCGTCCGGCGTTTCGCGACCGCTGAGCGTCACGCCGGAAACGTGCAGGTTCGGCCCGCGGACGCGCGACCCCAGTGAACCGCGCACCGCTGCAATCGCGCTCGGCTCGGCAGCGTGCGGATTGTGGCAGTCGGTGCACTCGACGTGGCGGCGCATGGTGAAAGGTGTTTCCGCCGGATCGTGGACACCGGTCCGCATGCGCACGTCGTGCCCGGAGTGTCTACCTATGACACTTGCGATATTGAAACGCGCGATGCTTCCATCGTGGCACGTCAAACAGCCGTCCTCCTCGCGGTGGAAGCGCAGCAGGCGCTCGCGCTCCGGGGCGGAGTGAATCTTGTGGCAGTTGAGGCAGCCGTTCTCGGCCACCGTCGCGTACTTGAGCCGCTCGGTGGGGTCGACCGATCGACCGGGCGTGCGCTTGCCGCTCGTCGCATGCGACGCCTGGCGCCATCCGGATCGGTCATGACACGACACGCAGAGCAGCGACATCTGGTCGGAAATCCGCAGAAAATCGCCGCGCTCGTTGTTGTGCGGATCGTGACAGGTGGTGCAGTGCATCTCACCGTGCCGGCCGAGCGGGAGGTCGCGGCTGACCACCTCGGGCGCACGCAACTCACCATCGGCGTTGGATAGCGCCCGGTCGTAACGGAAACCGATCGGATGGTCGTCGGAGAGATCGTTGCTGAGATCGGCGGAACCGGGGGGGATGGTCCGCGCGGTCATCACGATCGGCCCCGCGACCGGCCGCGACAGCACGTTGCCGAGCGCCAGCGAGCCGTCGTGGCAGCTCAGGCACATCTTGGACGGACCGCTGGGTTGGTCGACGCGGGCATCGAGCGTGGAACTCTCGTAGATGCGATAGTGGCGACGGGGGTTCTCGCGGTTCCAGAGCGGCGTTTGGGGCGCGGCGTTGTGTGGCGTGTGGCAGAAGACGCAGACCTCTCCCTCGCTGATGGCGCGCAGTCGGCCCGGACCCGCCACAGAGAGATCGTGCACGGAGTTGACAACCGATTCATCGGCGGTTGCGACCGACGTAACGCCGAACAGTAAGCCGATCCCTATGGCGTTGCAGCGTCGCGGTCTCATAGAGCAGCCCCCAGATAGGCGAATACCTGAATCCGCCGGTTGCCCGCGTCTGCCACCCACACGCGGTCTTGCTCGTCGATCGCCAGCCCGGCCGGCAGGGCGAACTGACCGACACCATTACCCTCGTCGCCCCAGGCCATCAAGAGCGAACCCGCGGAATCAAAAACCTGGATGTTCTCGAAACGAGCGTCGGCTACATACAAATGCCCGTCGCTGTCGAGCGCAACGCCCTTGGGCAGCGAAAAATCGCCCGCCCCGTCGCCCTTCCGGCCAATCGTGCGGAGGCAGTTCCCGTCAGAATCAAGCACTTGCACGCGGAAGTTGGCACTGTCGGCCACCAGCAGGCGGCCGCGGTTGTAGCAGATGTGAGATGGGAAGTTGAACTGACCGGCCAAGCTGCCGCGCTCGCCGATGGTCCGCACGAACGCGCCGGATCGATCGAAGACGGCCAAGCGGTGTGCGCCGCCATCGACGACGTAAAGCTGCTCGTGGTCCGGGACGTAAGCAACGCCGACGGGTCGCTCGAGAGTGTCGTGGCCGAACCGATTCTGAAACCGACCTTCGGAATCCAACTCGATGACCTCGCCACGACTCGCGTCGGTGACGAACAACCGGTCGCCCGCCCAGGCGACGCCGACGGGCAAAGCGAATCGTTCGTCGCGCCAGCCTCCGACGAACCTGTGTGTTCGCGACGCGAGATGCATGATGTGGACGCCCGCAGCGGGACCGTCGGCAACGGCCAGCCAATCGTCCGCACGCACCGCGATCGCGCTGGGACCCGAGAACCGAATCGGTGGTCTCGGCCCGCGGAAACTCGCGGCCAGCGCCTCTGTGCCGGATCGACCGGCGTTGAGATCGTGACTGCCCGCCAGAGCGCCGATGTACCGGATGCGCGGCTTGCTCGGCGCCTGTGGCCAAACGACCGCAGGATCAACCGCGGGGAACAACTCACCCCGCGGTGTCGCGCAGCCGGTCGCGAGGCAGCACGAAACAACGCTTACGCCGAGTTGTGTCCTAACGCCGCGCCAGCACATCCGGAAAATCCCTCCGCACGCGGAAGTAAACGCCGTAATCGTCCTCCTCGGAACCGGGGAGGTCCAACGAATCGTATTCGAGTGTCAACTCGCCGGAGAGTTCACCCATGGTGAAGTCCAGTCCGGCGGTCACGTCCCACCCCTGCGTATTGCCGCGGTCGGAATCGCGCTCATACCGATAGGAGAGCCGCTCGACCGTGGAGACAGAATCGGTCAAGCGCCGGCGATGGTCGAGCGAGACGTCGACAAACGTCACGTTGCGATCGGCATCACCGCCGTCAAACATGAGCCGGGACACCCGCGCCGAAGCGTCGGCACTCTGATCGGCGCCACGAATCAGGTGCCAGACGCCGTTTACATGGAAGGCGTCGTACGGCTCGACGGAGTCGTCGAACACCTCGTATTCAGTACCGAGCGTGTACCGCTTGGTCTCGTACTTGACGCCCAGCCGGTGATGATCCGTACGATCCGCGCGGCGCTCGAAACCGAACGACGCATCGTCCTCCTGATTCCGGTACGAGAACCGGTAGTAGGGCGTCGAACCTCCCGCGAAGCGCTGCTCGATGCTGAAATCGGCGCGCAGCGTATCGAGCTTGCCGTCCGTCGGCGTGTTGTAGCGGTAATCGACCAGCACCGTGTCGCCGTCTGCGATGAGCCCCGTCGGCACGCGGCGGACGCGCGTGACGTTGCCCATGCTGTAAACAAAGTAGTCGAAACCCGATGTGTAGACGCGACGATTCGTCGCATCGGTGACGACGATGGACGCTCGGATGATATTCCGGTTGGCGAGCCTGTTGTCGATGGGATCGCGAAAGGCGGCCGACTCGTCGAGAACCAGACGCTGCCCGTCGTCGCCGCTGACGTCCTCGGTGTCGTAGGCCAGCGCAAGGTTTGCGTACAGGTGCCCCCATTGGTTGCGGCGATTGTACTGCCAGTCGACCGACGCGCCGTACTGCGTGGTGTTGATGTCGTCCTCGATGTCCTCATACAGGCCGAAGAGATCGACGGTGGTCGTGAGGTTGGTGTACATCTGATGGACGGCCTGCCAGTCAAGCCGCTGCGTTTCGACGTCGAGCCCGGCGTACCGCTCGCGATTGAACTGGTATCGGTAGGATGTCTGGAAATCGTCGGAGTGCTGGAGCGTCAGGTGCGGACCGATTTCGAACAGGTTGCGTGCGAAGTCGCCGCTCTCCTCCTGCCACCGAATGCCCGTTCGCAACGAGTGCCGGCCGTCGCTTCCGAATTGGAGGTCGTGGTCCGCGAGGAACAGGTCCCTCGTCGTCTCGTAGCGTCCGCGGGAGCCCTGGTATTCCTGAGCGGTCTCCGTGTGCTCGTAGGAAAACTCGAACTTGTTACGCTCGCTGATTACCCAGTCCACGCCGTAGCGAAACGTGTTGTCGATGAACTCCTCGTCATCCGATCCGTCGCGGTTTCCCTCGCGATCGGTGCGGCGGAAGTCGTACGAGAGTTCCATGGGCAGGGTCTGATGGGCGTACACCCAACTCGTGCCGAAGCCGGTGTGCCGCTCCTTCAGCGTGGGCTGGAAGCGGCGATTGATGCGATCGTTCCGGCGGACGCCGTAGAGCGATCCGGAGAGCAGCTTGCCGGGCAGGAAGTTCAATCGCGCATCGTACTCGAGCAGCACGCCGCGGTCCGTGTCGGATTGATGAAACGAATCGATCGATTCCTTGTAGTGATCCTGCGCGAGCCCGAAACTGAAGTCTGCGTGGTAAGTGATGAATCGCGGATCGATCACCGAACCGCCGACGTTGAGCCCGAAGCGCTCTCGAAAACCCCACTCGCGGTTTCTCTGGTCGGGGCGCGACGTGCCGGATCCAACGCGGCGATACGTAAAGACCCCCTCGAATTCGAGGTAGGCGTCGGCAATGTCCAGGGTGAAGTATCGGGTCGGCGCCTTCTCTGCTCTCGACGGCTCACCCGCGCGGGCGGCAACGGGTATGCCCGCAACGATCAGGAGGCACAACTTGGGCAAGAACCGAAGCGTGTTGACCGCACCTTCCATTGCGCGCCCTTGTCGTCGCTTCCACTCGGCGGCGTCTCACTGCGACCCGGTGTCAAGCAGCAAGCTCTGGGACGGTATAGGCGATACAGCGGCGTCCCGCAATCATTAAATCGATTGACGAAACAAAAGACGTTGCGCGACGGCGTCGCTACGCCGACACCCAATCAACGATTCGCCTTGGAGATTCTTGTTGAATTTCGATGAGCACCCGGTATTCTGACGCGTGGACCGTACCCGACCACGATGGAACGACGGGAAGGCTTGTCATGGGTAGACTCATCGCCGCGCTCGCTCTGGGCGTGTTGATCCTCGTCGGCTGCTCGGCCGGCGTCCACAATCGTCTCAAGCACTGGTTCTTCGAGATTCCCGACGGGAGCGCGCCAACGCCTCTCATCGAAACCGCCGATGTCGCAACTCCGATGCCACCCGTGCCGACGACGCCGATGCCACCGTATAAGTCGCGGCATCAGCCGTTCGTAACGCGCGCGTGCAAGCGCTGCCACGCGGTCGACGAGCGCATGAGCGTCCGCGGCGATTTCATCGATGCGTGCGGCGAATGTCATCCGACGTTCTTCTCGGATCGCGTCGGTCACGCGCCCGTGGCCGACGGCGAATGTCGAACCTGTCACCAGATGCACACCAGCGAGCACATCGGATTGCTCAAGATGCCGATTCTGGACACCTGCATCGACTGCCACGACGAACCCGAGGACCTCAGCCCCGACGCCCACGGGCAAGAGGGCGTCGAGAAGTGCACGCGATGCCACGATCCGCACTTCGGTACCGGCGCGTTGCTCAAGACCGACCGGACCGCCCCACAACCGCAGCCCTGACGGTGGTTTCCCTCGTGCCGGCACGACCGCGCCGGCGTTCGGATTTACGCCGGTCGGACGATTGACCTCAGTGCTCCGCTCGCCCGAGATCATCGGGCGCGGCGGCATCCCCTTCGATCAGATGAGGCCAGCCAAGCAAGTCGATATGGTACTCCTTCCCGAAGAAGGTCTGATTGGTCTCCGAGATATGGCCTAGGAAGCCCAGCCCCAGAGCCGAGAACAGGCCCACGAGCCCAATCGACACGGCGATCGGCCGCTTCTTGGGATGTCGTTCCTTGCCGCGATCAAGAAACGGCCAGAGCATCAACAACCCGAACGGGATGGAACACGCGAAGATTCCGATGACCGCCCCGTACGGACCTTCGAAGTACTTCAGCAGTTGGTAGCTCGGCAAGAAGTACCACTCGGGCTTGATGTGCTCCGGTGTCGAAAGCGCATCCGCGGGCTCACCGATCTCCCACGGAACCACGATGGACAGCGTGACCAGCACGGCAATCATGAGGACGGCAACGCACCCCTCTTTGGCAACGTGAACCGGGAAGAACGGAATCCCGTACTCGGGTGTCAGCGGTTTCTCCTCGCCGACCGCCTCGAGGGTCGAGAGGTTGTTCAACCGCATGAGGAACAGGTGCAGCGCGACGACGCCGACCAGCAGCCACGGCAGGATGATCACGTGCACGACGAAGAACCGCGAGAGCGTCTCGCCGGTGACCGCGTCCCCGCCGCGCAGGAAGTACTGCAGCCAATCGCCGATGACCGGCACCTTGTTGGCGGATTCCGTTCCGACCGTCGTGGCCCAGAACGCGATCTGGTTCCACGGCAAGAGATAGCCGGTGAATCCGAATCCGACCGTGAGGATGAACAGGATGACACCCGTGACCCAGGTCAACTCGCGCGGCTTCTTGTACGAACCCATGAAGAAGGTGCGGGTCATGTGGATCACGACCGCGAGTATCATCAGCGATGCGCCCCACGCGTGAATCTGGCGGTAAAGCCAGCCGAACTGCACCTCGGCGGTGATGTACTGGATCGACTTGTGGGCGGCCTCCGGAGTGGGACGGTAGTAGAGGAGCAGCATGATGCCCGTCAACGACTGGTTGATGAACAAGAGCAGCGACAAGCTTCCGTAAATGTGCAGCCATCCGGTGCGCGGCGGAAGTCGTTTGTGTACCTGCTCGTTGATCAGCTTCTTCGCCAACGCGGTATCGAATCGTTCGTCGAAGAACCGCTGTATCCCGTTGATCAAGCCCATGTGCTTGGTTTCCTTCTTGAATCCTCGGAAGCGCCCGGTGCCGACCCTATTAGGCGGCGGTCACAAAAACCTTGTCGCCGACCTCCTTGACGACGAACGGGGGAAGCGCAGCGGGCGGAGGGCCTGACACCACTTGACCATCCTTGTCGAACACCGCGGCGTGGCAGGGACAGAGGAACTCCTGACGCCCCGAATCCCACTTGACGAGACAACCGAGGTGCGTGCACACCGCCGAGTACGCAGAAAAACCATCACGACCGCGAATGACGATGACCGCCTCGCTGCCGACCTGCATGATCACGCCCTGGCCGGGGCTCATCCGTGCAGCGCCATCGACTTCGACTCTCGCCGGACCGCCGCCCTTGGCGGCAGGCCACATGTACATCAGCCCCGGAATCGCCATCACAGCGCCCGAGACGAACGTCCCGAACGCAACGAGCAGTTCCAGGAAGCCCCTTCTGGACGGCGGTTTTTCAGCGGTAATGGCCATGGATCATCCCGTCGGGTCTAGCGCTGCCGCTTGACCCAGTCACGTTTGAGTATCTTGAATTTCGTATACAGAACGAGAGAGAAGCACCCCGCAAACCCCCAGATCGGGATCAGGGCGTTGTGCCTCTGTCGCAGGCCCGTTTCCAACTCATCCAACTCGGCGTTGATCTGGTCGCACACCGTGTTGAGCTCGGCCACCTTCGTGGCGACGGCCTCGTTGTCGAGCGTGTGCTGTATCGGCGCCAGCGCGATGAGATGCGTGTTCGCGTCCTCGAGCAGAAACCGCTGGTTGTCCACCAGCAGGACACCCTGACCGACCTTCGCCAACCGGTCGGCCGTCTGCACGTAGTAACGCTCCGCCTCGGCGATGTCGTCGAGAAGCACGAACAGCTTGGGAAGGCTCTCGTCTTCCTCCAACTCCTCGTGACACGCCAGGCAGGTCGGCAGCGCGTGGGTCACGATCTTCTTTGCATCCGGGTGGATCGACTCGGCAATCTGCGCGTCGCTCGGCGTCGCGTTGGACTTCAACAAGCGCGCATACCGCTGAATCATCATTCCCGGCGGCTTGGTAATGCGCTCGATGTAGTGAAAGTGCCGGTCCTCACCACCGCCATGGCACTGCACGCAGCCTTTATGCTCCTCCTGGGTGGCGTGGATGCTCGTGGCGAACAACTCCGAAGCGTGTTGGTGACACCGACCGCAGACCGCGCCAACCGTCTTGAAGCCGGGCGGCATGGCCGCGTGATTGCCGTGGCAACTCGCGCAGGTCGGAGCTCCGAGATCGCCCTGCTCATGCAGCAGTTTGCCATGCACGCTGTTGCGGTACTCGGAGACGACCTCCACCGGCAAACCGTACTCGCTCATCAGAGCTTGGTTCGCGTGGCAGACCGAGCAGGTGTCGGGCACGTTTGCCGGGTTGGCTCTGCTCATCGGCTCACGAGCCGGCAGGATGTCGTGCGCGCCGTGACAATCGATGCAGACGGCCACACGATCGTCGCCCTTCTCCTTGAGCGTCGTGCCGTGACCGCTGGTCCAGTACCGTGCCAACTGGTCCGTGCGCAGACCGAAGGGATTCATACGCTGGACGTCGGCGTGGCACTCGCCGCACAGCGTGGGGACGTCGGCCCGCGCGGGCTTACCGGCGAACGACGCCCCGTGATCGAACTTCAGTTCCGGCGATCGTCGCGATCGCACGTACTTACCGAGATCCGCCGGTGCCACCGCATACGTAGCCTCACCGGCGTGGCAGTCCCGGCAGGCGAAATCCTTGTGCGCCGACGCCGAAAAATCTTCCGCCTCGTCCGTGTGGCAGGTGGCACACGTCACCACATCGTCCGCGGCGGCGCCGGCCGGAGCGAGCGCCATCGCCAGGATCGCCGCCGTCACACTCACATGTCGTTTGATCATACTTCTCCGAGCACCGTATGGGTAAGGTCGTGCGTCACCGGTGGTTCAGTATGTGGAGGACGCCGCGGCCGATGCCCGCGGCGTCAGTATGGCCATGCAATCAGCCCTTGCGCTGCTTCAGCGGAAAGTGCTCGTGGAGTTTCTCTTTCATCTTGTCGAAGTCGAATGGTTCGGCCGGAGTCGTCGGACCTTCGCCGCTGTGACACTTCTTGCAGGTGTCCTCGGTGATCTTCGCCATCCCCGCGGCATGCATTTCCTCCGACGTGTACTCGCGTTTGCTCTTCATGATCTCTTCGTGGAGTTCGAGGTAGCCGCTGCCCGGTCCGTGACAGGACTCGCAGCCGGTTCCGGCCAGCGCCTCGGCGGCGCGCACCGCTTTCTTGTCGCCGGCGTTCGGCACGGCGTAGCCGCCGGCCTTGCCGAAACCGGTCACGTGACACTTGAGGCACGCGGGATCGGCGCTGTAATCCTTGGCGGAATCAAGATCGCTCTTTCCCTTCGCTTCGCTGGCGTTGCCCGGCATGAGCGTGTCGAGCGCCTTGGCCTTTCGCCCCGTGCTCCAACTCTTGTACTGCTTGGAATGGCACTTCTTGCACTTCTTCGACCCGACATACTCGTACGGAGAATCCTCCAGACCCATCGCGCTGATCACGACGGCGGCGGTCGTCGAGACCTGTGCTTCGCCCGCCGCAGCGGGTGTCGCCGATTGCCACAGTCCGAACCCCAGGCCACACGCGGACAACACGAGTAGATACGCGAGTTTCGATTTCATTGCACGATCCTCAAAGGTGACTGTTAAGTTGAGAAACCATATCTGCGGTCCCAACGCGGGCGTATGATAGACATCTTGACCCAACGGTGCAATCCGGCTCGATCCGCCGAAGGGAGCGCCCTCCGTCGAACCATGAGCCGGGCATCCCCGCTCCCCCTACGCCGGCACCGTCCGCGAGTGGCCCGTTGACGACGAACCCGATCGTAGCCTCGAGAGATAAACCGCGCAACACAAGCCCACCGCCGCCAGATCGATGCCGCCGACCAGGAACATGTTTTTCGCGGCCGCCCCGGTTCCGAACCCGTAGCTGTGCAGACCAACGCCCAACACGTAGTTGACGCCGACGTAGGTCATGATGATGAGCCAGAACGCCAGCACACTCTTCAGCGCCGTCGCGAATTCGCCGCGCGCCAGAAGGAACAGTGCGATCGCCCCAACCGCGCCGAAGAACGCCACCAACGTGACCGGTGTCAGCGGGGTCATTTTCGCCATGACCAACAACAGCAGAGCCACCAGCAGGACCGCCGCCAGACCGTACGCCCAACGCGGAATCTTCTCACGATTGATCCGCACGTGCAGGATCGTCATGTAACCCAGGAACGCCACCAGCGACCAGACCTCCTTCGGGTCCCACCCCCAGTATCGCCCCCAGGAGGACGCGGCCCACATGCTCCCCGTGATGATCCCGATGTAAAGCAGCAGCGAACCGACGTGCACATACCAGTAGTGCATCGAGTCGACCAGCCGGATCACCCCCGTACGCCCCGGGGTGAACGCCATGGTAAACAGCTGCACATGCGCGATCAGAACGGCAAGCGTCAGGACTGAGTAGGACACCATGATGACCGGCACGTGAATCGACATCCACACCGTATCAGACAGAACCGGCGCGATCGGCCTGATGAACGAATCCATCGGCAGGCTGTCCGCCAGTATCAGCGACACCGCGCCCATCGCCGATGCCGTCAGCGGCACCATCCGGTGATTCATCACGAATATCGAGATAATCGCAAACGCGCCCATGCCCCAACTGACGAACAAGAGCGACTCGAACATGTTCGACGCGGGTATCCGACCGGCCACCTGCCACCGCAGGTACAACCCATAGGTCAGCAACCCGAACCCCGCGATTAACCCCGCGATCGCCAGCATGTCACACGCCCGGCGGCGGGCGAACAGCGCCACCGCGCTCAGCGCCGCACCGATCAGCATGCCGATCCACGCCGTCCTGAACGGGCGAAGCGCGTTGTAGCGCAACTCCGTCGCGATGCGCGACGCATCGACGCGATACGCGGTCGGCAACGCCGCCAGCAATGTCGCGAGCCGGCCGGTGGCAGAATCAAACCCCGCGGCGTCATCCGCGAGAAACGCGGCCTTCACGTCCAACAACGCAGCGCGAACCTCGCGCAGGTTTTCCGCGTCATGCCGGATCGGCTGCCATCGGCCCTTCGGATCGCTGGCATCCGGGATCGGGCGAAACACCCGACCGGCGAACACCGCCTGCAACTGCCCCAGCTTGCCGTTGATGGCGCTGACCTTCGCCTCGAGTGGGTTCAGCTTTCGATCGCCGACCCGCGACAAACCGTCGATCAACGAACGAAGCGGACGATGCTCGATCAGCTCGTTGTACGAATACACCTCTTGCCCGGACGGAAGCTGCAGTTCCTTGCGCAGCTCCGCATTGCCGATGTCGATCAGCGGTGCAGCCGCCCAGGTCTGCGGATCGAACGTCCACGCCAGGAGCACGCCCACCGGATCGCCCGCGAAAAACGCCGAGCCGGTAACCTCATCCACCACATCGCGAGCCAAAGTGTCAAACGGCGGGTATCGCCCGTCGTGCTGGACGGGCAGTGCGCGAAAGTCGTCATAGTTGAGCGTCTTGGGTAGTCGATCAGTGACGGGCGATACTACCGCCGCGAGGACAGCGATGGATAAGACTATCTGAGGCAACATGGATCTCTGCGTTTCTGCATTCTCAGCCGCTAACTCCGCGGCGAACTTGACACCGGTTGCCGCGCGACCGGCTGCGCCGTACCGCGACCGTTCGCGCCGGCACCGGTCCGCGACCGATCGCGCGCCACGGGCGAGGGCAACTGAGACCGCTGTTTCATACGGATGATCAGCACGACGATCATCCCCACGATCGTTGCGATGTATCCTGCAAAGACGATGGGCACGCCGGGATCGCGCGCCACACTCAGGAAACTAATCGTCTGCCCGCCGGTCATGCGGTAGCTGGACTGATACAGCGTGTACCCACCGAAGTCGGTCGGGTTGTTCATGCTGATCACGCGGTCGTGCGTCGCTCCCGTCGAACGTTCCGTGATGGTCACGTAGCTCGTGAACGACCGCGGTCGCGATTCGCCGGGGTAGTACCCGACCTCGAACTTGTTGAGCGTCAGATCGAAGCCCAGATCGATCGAACTTTCCGAGTAGATCATCTCGAACGGCACACCGTCCACGGACGCCCGCGATACCTTGTTCTTCTGCAACCACATCGTGTCGGTGGTCGTTTCGTTGGCCAGCCGGACCTCGATCGCCGGGACCCGCTCCTTGCGCACCGGGTCCACCGATTCGACGTCGCCGGCCACACGGGCGTGATCGAAGTGTTGATGCACGCGCAACCCCGTGTGCGGAAGATGCGTCTCGATGTCCGCGCCGATCTCGATCGGCTGGGATGACACGACTTGCCCACCGCGCGAGAACCGGGCGAAAAGTCTGCCGTCCGGCGTGCCCAGAATCTCGATCGGGGTCTTCGGTCCGGCATTCTCGGGCGCGACGAATGTCACGCCCACGTCATCCACCTCGGATTCACCATGTATGGATTTGAAGTCGGGAAACTTGGAGAACGCCCACCACGTGTCGCTGCCCTCCGGACCGACGATCTCCACCTCGATAGCAGGGTTCGTCGGCTGCGGGGACGAGTTTACGACTTTGCTGTCGCCACCCACCGTCGCGTGCGGAAAGTACCGCAACACCTTCATCGTGAACCCCGACTCGCCCAGCGGAACCGATTTGCTCAGGCAATCAGGCAACGGAAAAGAATAGTCCGCTCCCGCGTGAGTGACCTTGACCATCCCCGTCTTCTCGGAACCCGCCACGGGCTTCTCCGAGAGCAGGCGATCGAGTTCGGTCTGATCGGGAACCACGCGAAACGCGATCTGCGTCAGGCCCACCCGTACGGTACCACCGGCAAAGATCCACTCGGGCTGAGCCCGCATGTCCGACTCCAGCGATACCTGAATCGCCGGACGCGGCACTGGGTTGTCGTTCACCATGTGGTCGTGGTGCTCGCTGTCGGGGAGGTACCTGTTGACCCCCACGCGCACGCCGCCGAAACTCAACTCACCGGAGTCCTTCGAGAAGTCCCTCGGCGAGAATCCCTTGACCACCGAGCGATCGAGTTCCAGCGTCTGCCGGCTGCCGTCACGCCGGTCGACAGCGATCAGCGTCTCGGCATCCCGCGAGCCGAATTGATCCACCGTCTGCTCTTCCGCGATCCCGACCTGCCCGTCGACCGCGACGTACTTGGTGACCACCGCCCCCGCGAGCGTCAGCAGAATGCCCGCGTGCGTCAGCACGAAACCGATCTGCGCCTTCGAGATCGGGAATCGCACGACGATCGCCGCCGACACGTTGATCGCCAACAACGCCAAAGAGCCCGTAAACCACCACGAGCGGTAGAACGTGAACAGGGACCGCTCGGCACCGTACGACGACTCGAAAACCGTCGCACAAGCCAGCGCCAACGACAGCAGCATCAGCAACACCGCCGCAAACCAAAGCGAGCCGACCGTGTGAAGCACGCGATCAACCCGCTTTCCCTGCGAGGCCGCTGGAGTGGACTCAAGGACGTTCAGTTCGACGTTCACGGAAGGACGGAAAGCATGAGCCGTACCAAAATCCCCACGGCACGCCGAAACGGACGTGCCGCATTGCAATAGCGGGATTCTCGCATACGCAGACGGAGAATGCCATAGGGGTTCACCGTCCCAAACCCGGGAATCGAGACACCGAACGTACCGTTTATCCGTCCGTTTTCGTGGCACAACCCACAACCGTTGCGGCATTTGCCCCAGACCGCGCACCCGACAACACTAACGAAGGAGTCCTCGCTGGACGATCAGAGCCCAGGAGTCTCGGAGAGGTCGTCACACGCCTGCCGCGGACTCGCTCGAAGCTTCAGAAACGCGAACGGAGATGCCGCCCATGCGATCACGGACCCTCCCTCTCATGCTCGTTGCCAGCCTGCCCGGAACCGTCGCGCTCGCCGAGCCCGTCGAGCCCATCACCGTCATGCACGCCACCGACTCGGCCAACAACCTGCTGACGATCGACGTCGCCACCGGGTTGGTCGAACAGGTCGGAAGCACCGCCGGGCTCTTCACCGACATCGCCTTCAGCCACGACGGACGCCTCTTCGGAGTCACCTCCGCCTACGTCTACGAGATCGACGTCGAGACGGGCTGGAGCACCCTCATCGGTTCCCACGGTTTCGGTGTGCCCGGGAACTTCCGCGGGATCGACGCCCTGACCTTCGGTTCCGACGGCAATCTCTACGCCGCCGGCGACGACACGCTTATCACCATCGACACCGACACGGGCGAAGGGACACTCCTCGGGCATCTGTCCGGATATCGATCCGCCGGCGACATGGCCGAGGACGCCGCCGGGCGACTCCTGCTCACCACCGATGCGGGCGTCCTGGTTGAGGCGTTTCGCGACGGATCGGGTGCGGCCAACATCGGCGAAATACCCTTCGACGATGTGTTCGCGCTCGGCGGGTCCGCCGACGGCAACATCTACGGCGTGCGATCGACCGGCGATATTCTCACCCTCGACACCGTCACCGGGTTGGCCACCGTTATCGGGCAGATCCAGGCGGATTTTCTCATCGGATTCCCGTACGGCGGTAGCTTCGCCACGCAGTTCGTCCCCGAGCCCTCCACGCTCGCACTCTGCGCGTGCGGGCTGGCGATCTGCTTTCGCCGACGTCCTTCTACGCGCGCCGCGCGGTGAACTTGGCGCTCCACACCTTGCCGACCATCGACTCGATCGACGTTGCGTCAAAGGTGCCGCCCCCGTCGCACGGCGTGCAATCGCTCAGTTCGCTCTCCACGAACGCGTTCAGTTGCGCCGCGTCGTACACGATCCGCTCCTCGATGGTCACGTCCACAAGCCCGGCTGCCTCGAGACCCGCCACATAGTCGGTCTCGCTGATCGCCCCCGCGACGCACGAGTTGTACAGCGCCTTACTCCGGCGAATCCAATCGGGCAGCTCCTGCACGACGATATCAGAGACGCGCATCCGCCCGCCCGGCTTGAGCACGCGGGCGATCTCCGCAAAAACCCTCGGCTTGTTCGGTGACAGGTTGATGACACAGTTGGAGATGACCCAATCCGCTGAGCCCGTCTCGACCGGCATCTCCTCGATGATGCCCTTGCGCACTTCCACGTTGCTCAACCCGCTCGCCGCGATGTTCTCCGCGGCCTTGGCGATCATCGCGTCCGTCATGTCGATGCCGATCGCCCGGCCGCTCACACCAACCATCTTGCCCGCCAGCAGAATGTCGATCCCGGCGCCGGACCCCAGATCCACAACGACGTCACCCTCCCCGACCCCCGCGAACGCCAGCGGATTCCCGCATCCGAACGAATTGATCACCGCCTCGGCTGGCAGTGCTTCGAGTTCCTCCCGCGTGTAGCCCCCCAGTTTGACGACCACGCCCTTTTGAACGGGTTCGCCGGAACAGCAGGAACCACTCCCGGACGACGTCACAGCTTTCGTGTACGCTTCGGACACACCGCGATGTACAGTATCTTGGTTTGCCATTGCACTTCTCCTCTCGTAAGTCCTCAGCCGAGTGCAGTGCTACACGGTTGGTTCATGCGTGTATTTCGAGGCGCTGCGCCAGGCCCGCCGTTCACGGCGGGTTTGACCACGCCACACCCTCCCCCCCTATCGCTTCCCCCGCCGCCTGCAGGGGGGGGTGATGCGATCGGGGGGAGGAGCGTACACCGTCCCATTACCCGGCCTGAAGGCCGGGCCTAGCGCGGACGGTGCTTCGAGACCACAACTCTCGCGCATAGCCCCGAACCACATCCCGAACTCCGCAAGAACGAACAGCCTAACCGATTGTGACAAGACCACGCCATGACAGCTGAGCTGTTACCTCCTCTCAACCCATGTAACCTCACTCCACCGCCTACGGCCTGTAGTCATAATCGCGATGGTCCTCACCGTGGCAGATCAGCGTGCAACTGCCACGAAAACTGCCCAGGTCGCGAAACTCCAGCCGCCCCTGGGAAGGACTGGGACGCACGATCGTGGTATCGAAGTTGATCAGGTGGGTGTGATCCGAGCCCGTCACCTCCGTGCTGCTGATCCCGTGCGGATCGTGGCACGCCGAACACGGCGCGTTCTCCCCGCGAATGTGCTTGTCATGCTCCTTGAAACTCCGATCACCCAGGATGCTCGCCCGATCGTGGCACTTGTAGCACATCGCGTACTCGAACTGATCCTCGGTGACGTTGTCGCGGACCGTGTAGTTTCGCTCCAGCAGGAAGTCGTTGTTCGACCCGTGCGGACCCAACGGCCCGGAGCCGCCGTTACCCGGGCCGGAGTCGTTGTTGTGACAGTCCGTGCACCGGATCATCGACCCGCTCGCGAGTCCCGGAACCAGACTGACCGTGTCCGGGCTCGGCGACGACGTGACCACCGGGTGGAAGCTCGCGTTCGTCGGGCTGA